>WYEI01000312.1 GCA_009903905.1 Pyrobaculum sp.
TGGTCTTGCCGCTACGGTTTCTCGGCACTTTAAGGCTTAAGTATGCAGATATCGATAAAGCCGTGAAGAGAATTAAGCTTAAGCTCGCGCCTGGCGTGGAGACGGAGTTTACGGACAGAGATCGCGCTCTTGTGCAGGTGGTGGAGTGGGCTGAGAGGAGTACGAGGTTTCCTGTCGTCGTGTTTGGGCCGGAGGGTTGTGGTAAGTCTGCGTTCCTTAGGCAGGCCGCCGAGGCGTTGGGCGGGTTTGGCTTTGATGTCGTGTATGTGGATGCGGCGCATAGAGATTTCGTGGCTTATACAGACGTGGCGGAGGTGGCTAGGCGGCTTCTTGACGCCGCCTCCGACGTCTCTGGCTTGGCCCAGCTGAAGCTGGCCTACCTAGCCGTAGATCTGGCCAAGGAGCTGATGGGGCGGTGGGGCAAGAAGAAAGTGGCGGTACTTGTGGACGAAGTGTTTCAAGCCGTCGGGCTGGACAAAGCAGGAATATACGTAAAGAGCCTCTTGAACCTAATCGAATACCCGCCGAGGAGTTACGAAAAAATCGTAGCCATCGCCGTCACAAGCGAGGGGCTCTCAAGAGCCGAAATCGGCAGACACAGGTGGGCCGACGTAATGCCTATGTGGAATATGCCGCGGGAGGGCTTTAGGCAACTGTATGAGAAACTGCCTGGCCCCAAGCCTCCCTTCGAAGATGTCTGGAGGTGGACCGGCGGGAATCCGGGGATGCTTTCTAGGCTTTACTCAACTGGCTGGAACAGCGGTGCCGTGGTGACGCGGCTCATTAGAGAGAAGAGGCTGACGCCGGATTTCGTGACAAGGTGGAGGAGCTGGCTTGAGAAGACTGTGGAGGACCCCGAGGCCTTGTGGAGCCCAGACGCCCCCGAGGAGTTGATCAAACAGCTGGTGGAGAGAAACCTCATCCTCTACAACATATACGAAAGAGAGGAGATATTCTGGGTAGACGCCCCGCCGCCAGAGAGGGACCCCGAACTCGGCATTGGGAAGAACGTGGCATGGCAAACCCCCATACACAGAGAGGCGGTGAGAATGGCGCTAGGGGCGCCTTCTTGACATCCGCCGCCTCAGCGGCGTCTGTGTAAAAGGTTTTTAAAGAGAGATGTAGCTGTTTTCGTGGTTGTTGAGCTTGTGGAGCGTCCTCTTCCCAAGCCCTCCGACGAGGGCTATATAGAGGCTAGGCTTCTCGAGGCTCTCGTGGAGGCCCGTCTGGCGCTTCGTTTTCTTGAGGAGGGCCTTACGAGGAACGCGGCCGGCAAGGCCTTCCAGGCGTGGAGGGCCCTCCTGGCGGCCCTGCTGCGCCTAGAGCTGGAGAGGCTCAAGGCGTTGGTCAAGACTGAGGAGGAGCGCCGCTGGCTTGAATCTACCGCGGTGCCTAGGGTCCCCACGACCAAGATGGTCGCGCTTTCGCTCATGCTCGAGAAGGCTGGCCACGAGGGCATATCGCTCTGGACTGACCGCGCGCTCCTCCTTCACGACTATCAGTACAACGGGCCGGATCCCGACATGGCTCTTTCGAAGTTCGGGAGTAGGGAGGAGGCTGTGGAGTACGTCTTGAGGCTTGCGGGCGAGGTGGCGAGACGCGTCGAGGCTCTTAGGGGCAGGGTCAAGCGGCCCGACGAGCTGGATAGGGCGCTCGCGGAGTTAAGGGGTGCCCTGGGGCGATAGCGCCGTCGAGGCCGCCGCAGCGCCGACGTCGGCCGGCCTCTCGCCATCTCACCGCCTAGAGCGTCTAATGCCTTGCATCGTTGGAGATCTGCCCTTCCCGACTTGAGGGGCCTCAGATGTAGTAGAGAACCGCCAGGAGGGCCGTGAAGATGGCGCCTTTCGCCAGCTCCCGCCGGCCCATCCTCGCTATGTCTTGACAGCAGGAGTACTTGATGTTTCTCTTGATGTTTGCCGTGAATTTGCGGCTCCGCGGCGGCTATAAGCGCGGCGGGCCAGAGAGGCGCCGTCAGGTCCACAGCGGGGATCCAGACGTACAGCGCCACGTGGGGCTTGACGTACCTGAATGCGAGCCGCGACTCGACGTAGTAGGCGGTGGCCACGTGATATCCGACGAACATAGAGGAGGTAGTCCCTCAGCGCCAGCCGGTGGATCACAACAGCCTTCGCCAGAAGGATGGTCGAGGAGAGGAAGGCGGTGCCCGTCACGATACCCTCCACGGTCCGTCTCCCCCCTCTATGCATGAGTACGGCATACGACGCGAAGACCAGGAGGCCTATGGCGTAGGCCAGGAGGCTCCACCAGCCGAGCGCCGCGGCGGCGTCTGCGTGTGGGCTCTGGCTGTTTCTAGCTTTTAAAAAGGACTGCAGGAGTTCCCGTGGTTGTTGAGCTTGTGGAGAAGCCGCTTCCCAAGCCCTCGTCAGAGGGCTAGATGTTGTGAAAATAGATTGCGAGGGTTGCGGATGGGCTCTGCTCACTCTGGGATGTCAAGAGATTAGGAGGGCTGGGGAATACGCAATAGAAATACACGGTCCAGAGCCCCTACTGTTGAGAAAACTGGAAAAATGCGGATTTCGCTCTAGGGGAATTCCGAGTAGTAATCTTGTTCCAATATGGAGTATTTGGCATTTTAAACGACTCCAAGCGGTCTTAATGCGGCTCGCCCCCTCAATGTTTAAATTACTTTATAATCCCCTACGCTGTGAAGGCTGTTGTTGCTGCTGCTGGCTTAGGGTCTCGTCTTCTGCCGGCTAGTAAGGAGATGCCTAAGGAGATGTTTCCAGTGTTTGATTTTGAAGACGGCGAGATGGTGGTTAAGCCGGTTCTCCAAATCGTATTTGAGCAACTATACGACGCGGGCGTTAGGGAGTTTTGTTTCGTGGTGGGCAGGGGGAAGCGCGCCATTGAGGATTACTTCACGCCTGACTGGAGCTTCGTGGAGGAGCTGGAAAAGGCAGGTAAACAGGTGCAGGCCAAGTCGCTGAGGAGATTCTACAGTAAGATAGAGAACTCCTCCATTGTATATGTGAACCAGCCCCGGCCTCTGGGCTTCGGCCACGCGGTGCTCACGGCGAGGTCCGTCGTTGACGACGACTTCATAGTTGCCGGCGGCGACACCTACCTGGCGGATCCAGCGCCTCTCCGCGAGCTGGCGGCGTCAAGACCAATCTCTATTTTGGTTAAGGAGGTGGAGAACCCCAGGCAGTACGGAGTGGCGGTGGTTAGAGATGGGAGAATCGTAAGGGTGGTGGAGAAGCCTAAAGAGCCGCCGTCAAACGTTGCAATATTGCCCTTCTACAAGTTCCCCCGCGGCTTCTTCAAATACCTAGAGCGAGTTAGGCCGGGCGTGGGGGGCGAGCTACAGCTCACAGACGCCATTCAGCTGGCAATTGAGGAGGGTGTGGAGGCGAGGCCTATATATTATGCCGACGTGTATTTCGATGTTGGCACTCCCCAAACCTATTTAAAAGCGTTGGAATGGATTATCGATGTGGCGAGAAAAAACGCTGGAGCTCATTAACGCCCCCAGGCCCAGAGGCCGCGTCTTGATCACAGGCTGTGCGGGCTTCATAGGGAGCTGGCTCGCGGAGGCGCTGGCAGATGCCGCCGAGGTGTACTGCGTGGACAACCTATCCACGGGGCGTCTAGAAAACCTATCCGCCGTCTTGGACAGAGTGGTTTTCATCAAGGGAGACGTCGCCGAGGTAGACCTGCCGCGGTTCGACGTGGCTTTCCACGGGGCGGCGCTTCCCGCCCCCGACTACTACGTGCAGCGACCGGCGGAAACGATGTTGCCCGACAGCTTCGGCCTCTTCCGCGTGTTGAAAAAAGCCGCCGAGAGCGGCGGACGCGTAGTTTTTCTCAGTAGTTCCGAGGTCTACGGAGATCCTGAGGTGGTGCCGACGCCGGAGACGTACTGGGGCCGAGTCAACCCCGTAGGCGTCAGAAGCCCCTACGACGAGTCGAAGAGGTTTGGGGAGGCTCTCTCCATGGCTTTCCACAGAGAATACGGCGTCGACGTGGTGGTGGCGCGCATTTTCAACACCTACGGACCCCGTCTCGACCCAGACAGCTCATACGCCAGGGTGGTGACGAAGTTCCTCTTCCAAGCGCTGAGGGGGGAGCCCATCACTATCCACGGCGACGGGACGCAGACGAGGAGCTTCACATACGTCAGCGACATAGTTCGGGCGCTACTACTGCTGGCCACGTGCGGGCGGTGTAGCGGCGAGGTGTACAACGTCGGCAGCGACGAGGAGGTTTCAATACTTCAGCTGGCTCATCTCGTCAAGGAGGTTACCGGCAGCAATTCGCCTATTGTATACACAGCTCCGAGGCCAGACGACCCAAGGCGCAGGAGGCCCGACATCACTAAGATTAAGGGCTTGGGCTGGACACCTATTGTAAAACTTAAAGAAGGCCTTTATCTAACTGCTTCATGGCTTCGCTCGCTGTTGTAGGGCTTGGCTACGTCGGGTTGATACACGCCGTAGGCTTCACGTTGATCGGACACAGAGTTGTGGGCTACGACATAAACCGCGCCGTTGTTGAGTCGTTGAGGAGGGGAAGGCCTCACATCTACGAGCCGGGGCTTGAGGAGGCTCTTCGAAAAGCCCTAGAAAGCGGGAGGCTGAAGTTTACGGATTCTCTTGAGGACGCCGTTGCTGAGTCCGAGGCCGCTTTCATCGCAGTTGGGACGCCGTCGGCGCCAGACGGCTCTGCGGATTTAAGCCAGGTGGAGGCCGCGGCGAGAGCCGTCGGCAGGGCGATGAGGGGGAAGAAATGGTACCTCGTCGTGGTGAAATCAACGGTGCCGCCGGGCACCACTGAAGGCCTCGTGGCTGGGGCTGTTGCCGAGGAGAGCGACGCCGAGCTGGGGGTGGGGTTCTCCGTGGCTTCTAATCCAGAATTCCTCAGGGAGGGCACGGCTCTGGAGGACTTCTTCAAGCCCGATAGGGTTGTTATCGGGGCGGGGGACGAGAAGGCGGCTTCTTTCCTCCTTGAGGTATATAGACCTATAGAGGCCCCTAAGATCGTCATGAAGCCGCGGGAGGCGGAGCTGGTCAAGTACGTGTCTAACGTATTTCTTGCGCTTAAGATCAGCTTCGCCAACGAGGTTGGGCTTCTGGCTAAGAAACTGAGCGTGGACACCTATAGGGTTTTCGAGGCCGTGGGGCTCGACAGGAGGATTGGGCCGCATTACTTCGGCGCGGGTCTTGGCTTCGGCGGGTCCTGCTTCCCAAAGGATCTGCGGGCGTACATAAAGCTGGGCGAACGGCTTGGCGTGGATCTACACATAGCGAAGGCAAGCTACGTGGTTAATGAATACATGCTTCAATACGCCGTTGAGTTGTTGGAGAAGCATCTAGGAGATCTGAGGGGGAGGAGGATCGGGGTCCTTGGCCTTGCCTTTAAGCCCAATACAGACGACGTAAGAGAGTCCAGAGGTGTAGAGCTCGCAAAAATGCTTGTAGCCAGGGGGGCTGTAGTGTATGTCCATGACCCTGTTGCAGTGGAGAAAGCTAAGGCGGTTCTGGGCAACGCCGTGGTCTACGTGGAGGATCCCCAGTTTCTTGTGGACAATACAGAGGCGGTGGTTATTGCCACCGCGTGGCCGCAATATGAAGAACTAAACTACACAAACACCATCGTCATAGGTGGAAGACGAGTAAAAAAGGCAAGAGAAGCAAAAATATACGAAGGAATAGCATGGGCCTAAAAGTAGCTATATTGACACCCACATACTGCGGCCGAGATATTCTTGAGTACTACTTCCAAAGCGCAATTAAACATAAAATAGATCCTGATATTTTTTTATTTGTAGTAAAACCATGTCAAGATAAGCAGAAAGATTCCATCATCACTATTGAAAAATATAAAGATATTTTAGATAACATCGCTATAGTTAATTATAGAGGAGAATATGGACTTATAAAACAAATTTTACTTGGTCTTAGAATACTAAAAAGATTAAATTTTGATATAGTAATTTTTACAGACGATGATACATATTTTATTGATAATAAATATATTACTAAATATGTTGAACATTATGAAAATAGAATAATTGGCGGAGTTGCTGGACGTGTGGTTGATGCTAAAGTTCAACCTACTGGAGACATTACGCTACAAGGTCAGCATGTAACCATATATCCTAAAAAACTTTATCTCTGGCGTATACCTGCAACGAATGAGATATACCAGACATATTTCACAAAGGGTGGGTATGTAGCAGTTTGGGGAAATGATAGCTACCACGTAATTAGAGGAAAGAGAATTATGCCATCGCTATTAGGAGGGGGATCAAATATGTCAATAAGATTAAAGGCGTTAGAGAATCTCATAGACAGAGACTACCTACTACCTAACATGTATATTGGACAAAGATACGAACAAATACTAGGATATCATATAGTTAAAAATAAATATAAAGTTATAAAAGATTACGATATTGTTACATTGCATTTATTTAGAGAGACTGGCGAGACAAGAGCTCCAAGGCCTTCTAGGCGTGGCACTCTCACAGCTTCTGATGAGTTCATTTATTATTATATGAAAAATTTATATAAATCAGATTTTTCATTGATATATCACTTTATTTCAATTTTACAAAGATTATATAGGCATACATTTATAGAACCGCGATTAGGTGGTGGAAAATGCCTGTTTGAAACATGGATTGGCCGCATACTTGGGCAATTATTTGGAAATACTCTTGGGATTTGGTATAATCTAACGAAAAATAAAGATTATTTATATTATTCTTTTACTAATTTCGATAAAAAAATAAGATTTTTAGACAGATGTATGAATTCTAGGCGATGACAGCCATATCAGTCGTAGCTCATCACTATTGGGGCTCGCCGGGTGGTGGTCAGTTGGTCTGTGCCTCTGCGGCGTTGGCGCTTGACGAGTTGGGCTATAGGCCGGTGCTTGCCGGTACTTTCAAGTTCGATGCATCGCGGTATTTGGAGTGGTATGGCATAGATCTGCGGAGGTATGAGGTTGTGACTCTGCCGTTTGGCGCCAGGGCGTTTGGGCTGTGGAGTAGGCTGTTTGTGTGGTATCCTGCGTTGAAGGCGGTGAAGAGGTTTAGGCCCGATTTGGTGTTTATTGACGAGGTGGCGTATAAGCCGCTTCTGGGGCGTAAGGCGTTCCGTCTTGTGGAGTACATCCACTTCCCCTACGAGGTGGCTGTTGACCCGAGGTTTAGGGGTACTGGGCTTGCGTATGGCGAGGATCCGTACATAATGGAGCGGTACGGCAGGTTTCCGCTGAATCTGTACTGGAGGGTCTACACGTGGCTTCTGCCGAGGTATATGCGGGATAACCCGTTCCGGGCGGCTGATGTGGTGCTTGTGAATTCGCGGTGGACGGCCTCGGTGGCTGAGATGGTGTATGGCGAGGAGCCGGAGGTGCTCAACCCGCCGCTTCCGCCCAACGTCGAGGTGGTGGAGAGGCCGAGGCCCTTCGGGGAGAGGGAGCCGGTCGTCGTGATGCTGGGCCGCTTCTCGCAGGAGAAGCGGTATCACTGGGTGGTGAGGGAGGTGGCGCCCCGCCTGGTGAAGGAGGTGCCGGGGGCCCGCCTGGTGATATTTGGCGGGGCCGCCACGCCGACGCTCCAGGCGTACTACCGCCGTGTGTGGAGGCTGGCGGAGGAGGCGGGGCTCAGGGTGGCCGACAGCTTGGAGGCCAAGGCCGACGTGTATCTCGTCGCCAATGCGCCGCGCAGGTTGATAAACGAGGCTATGGATAGGGCGAGGGTCTTCCTCCACGCCACGATAAACGAGCACTGGGGCATCGCCGTTGCGGAGGCCATGGCGCGGGGGTTGCCCGTGGTGGTGCACAGATCCGGCGGGGCCTGGACGGACCTGGCGGAGGAGGGGCGGTACGGCCTCGGCTACGAGACTGCGGAGGAGGCCGTGGAGGCTTTGGCGCGGCTACTCCTCAAGGAGGCGAAGTTCGACACCACCGAGAAGGCGAGGGAGCTGACCTACCCCAAGTTTAGGGAGAGGCTGGCGAAGGTGTTGGGGCTGTGATCCTCGCCACCTATCTGCCTATTTTTAGGGCGCATGAGCTCCGTATATTCCAGAAGAACGTGGAGATGTTGCGGCCGGACCAAGTGCTGGTCTGCGTCGACTACTTCTTCGACGAGAGGCAACGTGACATGTTGCGGCTCTATCTCCCGCCCGGCGCTTCGTTGATCGTCGGCAATTGGCGCAACCGCACCTCCTGCTTGCTGAGGCTTGTGGATGTTATAGCTAGGGAGGGGGACGGCTTAGTTGTGGACTCCGACGTGGTTCTCGCCGGGGAGTTCCCCGAAATAAACAGGTGGGTGGAGGAGCCTCTGTATCACGTGGCTGAGGCTCCTTGGCGCCATAGAAGAGTGGTGAGGGTGGAGAGGAGGGGCGGCGTGGATGTTTACTACTGGCGCATCAAGGCGTTGTGGAGTAGGTATATGCAGGTTTTTGTGGGGCCTAAGCTCGCCGTTCGGATAAAGAAGAGGCTCCTCCTTGACGTCAAGCCTGTTCTGGACGTGGTCGAGTCTATGGATCCTCTCCTCGCCTCCGTCATCGCCGACGAGACCACGCTCGGCGTAGTCTACGACAGGGCTGGAATAGCCGAGGTGCCGTTTGTCGTGGCGTGTCGGCACTACCCCCACGGCAGCTACCCCAAGGCGCCGGAAGACCGGGCGTTGCGGAAGCGGATCTACGCCAAGGCTCTGTGGTTGTTTTTCCGCAGGCTGGGCTACTGGCCGCCGGCGTTGCGATACCTATTGACGTACGTAGCGCAGTCTCTGCGCTGAGCTAGAGGGGCCGGTTGCAACAGTCGCGAAGCAGTAGCCCGCTGACAAACTCTCTGTGTGTTTGAGCCGATGGCGTCGTGGTTACCGCAACTGCAGGGAGGGGCGTTTAATATATCCCCGCCGTATGTGGTGCCGTGTTGAGGCTAAGCCACTGGGCGTTGTAGGTTTTGCCGCGATGCAACGTTTCGAGTTGTGTAACTGGTACGGCGGGAGCTGTTGCTGGGGCTCTTGCGTCGCCTTTTTAGCTCGGCCGCTGGCCCCTCTCGCCATTTCGCCGGCTTGTTGCTATCTGTCTCTAGCTAGTTTATTGATCGTCCTAGACGCCGTAGCTGACTCTTCGCGCGGGCTGGGGTTCTTCTTTATTCCTCAGCGTCGCTGGCGGCCTTTGGGGCTTGTGCCATGTGACGCTTGCCGTGCATCTGCGGCTTCCCGGCGCTGGAAGGTTTAAGTACGCAGATGTTGAGAATGCCGTGAGGAGGATTGTGCTTGAGCTTGTTCCTGGTCTCAAGACGGAGTTTACGGACAGAGATCGCGCTCTTGTGCAGGTGGTGGAGTGGGCTGAGAGGAGTACGAGGTTTCCTGTCGTCGTGTTTGGGCCGGAGGGTTGTGGTAAGTCTGCGTTCCTTAGGCAGGCCGCCGAGGCGTTGGGCGGGTTTGGCTTTGATGTCGTGTATGTGGATGCGGCGCATAGAGATTTCGTGGCTTATACAGACGTGGCGGAGGTGGCTAGGCGGCTTCTTGACGCCGCCTCCGACGTCTCTGGCTTGGCCCAGCTGAAGCTGGCCTACCTAGCCGTAGATCTGGCCAAGGAGCTGATGGGGCGGTGGGGCAAGAAGAAAGTGGCGGTACTTGTGGACGAAGTGTTTCAAGCCGTCGGGCTGGACAAAGCAGGAATATACGTAAAGAGCCTCTTGAACCTAATCGAATACCCGCCGAGGAGCTATGAGAAAATCGTAGCCATCGCCGCCACAAGCGAAGGCGTGACGCGGGAGGAGATTGGGAGACACCTCTGGGCTGAGTTGCGGCCTATGTGGAACATGCCTAGGGAGGGCTTCCAGCAGCTGT
>WYEI01000258.1 GCA_009903905.1 Pyrobaculum sp.
GCCCTCGACCTGATTGGCGCCGAGGCCGTGGACGGCGCCGAGTGGAGCCGGGACAGGGTGGAGGGGGCGGCGAGGGAGGCCGAGGCGATCGGCCTCTCCGACTTCATAAGGCAGGCGCTTGAGCTGGAGCCTTGGCGGAGGCCGAGCGCCGAGGAGGCCGCCAGGAGGATAGCGGCGGAGTGGAGGAGGAGATACGGCTAGCAGCGGCAGGCCAGTTTCTTCCCCAGCTCCTCCCTCAGCCTGTTGATGCTGACGTACACAGATGTTATGTTCTCTAAAGTCACGGGGGGTAGGTTTCCCTGCTCGAGGTGAGATAGTGTCGACTCTATGAGTTGTCTAGCGGATACTAGCTCTCTCACGGCGTCGGGAGACACTTCTGCGGCCGCTTTCTCGAGCTCATTGACGTGCCCCTTAAATATGCGGAAGGACCCTTCGAGGTCCTCGAGCTCTTTCGCCGTCATCGCGCGGGCTTCCTTCACGAAGTCGTAGACCTGGCTGATGATGCGCCAGGCCTCGCAGACGGCCTCGCAGACGGCGTCCGACGCAGACCGCACGGGCGCCGCGCCCGGCCGAGACGGCCTCTTCCACCGCCCCAGCCACCCCTCCATGTGAAACTCCTCGATGAGGGAAACGACCTCGCGATGGCCCCTCGCTCTGGCTAAGTCGAGAGGAGTATCTCCATCCTCGTTCTTCGCTGTCGGATCCGCCCCGTGCTCCAAGAGGAGCCTCACGACGTCGACATGGCCCTCAGACGCCGCTACATGTAGCGGCGTCCAGCCGTCTTCATATTTGGCGTTTGGATCCGCTCCGCGCTCCAGGAGGAGCCTCACGACCTCGACACGGCCCTCAGACGCCGCTAAGTGCAGCGGCGTCCGGCCGAATTTATCTTGGACGTTTGGGTCTGCCCCATGCTCCAAGAGAGTCGCCACGATATCGACACGGCCATTAAGCGCCGCCAAGTGTAGCGGCGTCCAGCCGCCTTCATTTTTGGCGTTTAGATCCGCTCCGTGCTCTAGGAGAAGTTTTGCTACCTCAACATGAAAAGGTACCCAGCGTGGCGGCTGCGGATTGCCGTATTTAAGGACCTCGTCCATGTCGCCGTACGATATGAGAAGAGACAGAAACTCGTAATATTCCGACATCAAGTGCAACGGCGTCATGCCGTCTTTATCTCTGGCATTAGGGTTTGCTCCATGTTCCAAGAGAAATCTCACAACATCGACGCGGCCTCTAATGGCCGCTACATGTAGCGGCGTCCGGCCGCGTTTATCTTGGACGTTTGGGTCTACTCCGTATTGAAGAAGAAGCCTAGCCACGTCGACATGGCCCATATACGCCGCCTTATGCAGCGGCGTGAAGCCGTATTCGTCTCGGACGTTTGGGTCTACGCCTTTTTTCAGTAGCTCCCTCACGCGTTCCACATCGCCAGCGGAAGCGGCTGAGTGGAGGTCGGACCAGCCCATATTGTATCTGGAGTGGGGATTCATATGCCTTTCTCGGCGTCGCTCTTCGTCCAGCTTTGTGGCGAGTGGAAGCGCCTCATGGTCGCCGGAGGCTCCGCCTCGGCGCCCTCTTAACAAAAGACGAGAGAGATTGGGTGCAGGGACCTGCCGGCGTCTTTTCCGCCGAGCCGTCTCCGCTTGGAGTCTATCCAGCCTGCGGAGCATCTAGGCTCCCTCTGTCCAGCGGATGCATACCGCCTCTCCAACCCGCTAGCCCCCGGCGTATGAGCGCCTGCACACATAACCAAGCCCATTAAAGATAAAACTCGAGCGGGCAGATTAGGCCTAGCCTCTGAAAAAATATGAGGAGGAGTTCTACAACACGGCGAGGCGGATACAGAACCTCGAGACGCGGGAGGGGCAGGTGAAAAAATTGCTGGAGGAGTCCGCGTCGTTGCGGAAGTTGCTTGAATCCTCCGAGGAGCTGAAGAAGGGGCTGGACTTCTCCCAGCACCTCTCGGCGGTTAAGTCGCAACCGGTAACAGATAGGAACCCGCACAAATCCGCCAGCTTCCTATACTCCTCGAAAAAATCGCCGAGCCCGCCCATTGTAGATACTAGTGCGCAAGCGCCTTCAGCAACTTCTCGACCTCTCTGCTGTCGAGATCCCGCAGTATTAGGTGCACAATCCCATCCGCCGGGGTCTGCGTCAGCACAGCCACGGCGAGCGCATCCAGAGGGTTGCGTTGTTGCGGTCTTGTGGCGTTTTTGCCTTTTTCTGCAAGGGACTTTACAAGATCCTCACATTTCTGTATACAATATTCCCATGATTCTGCAGATTCCACTCCAAGAAGATCGATGAGGTCTTTGCATTTCTCTCTACAGACCTCCTGTGGCGTCGGAGATCTCTTCTGTGCTAGGAGGTCGACGAGCTCTTTAGGTGCTCCGCTTCTCTTGAGCTCTTCTATGTAGGGGCTGTCCTCGGTGAGTTTTATGTTTTCTATTTTTTCGTGGGCTTCATGGAGATGTAGTAGATAGGGCTCTAGGCTCTCCTCCCTATCTCCGGCCTTTATCCAAAGCGGTGGTAGCTGTATGCCGTGGCTCGCGTGGAGCGCGTCAGCCGCGGCTTTATAATCATCGTACATGTTCTCGCCGACTTCGAAGAGGAGGAAGCCGAGGAGCTCGGCCTCCTCTCTGCCGGGCCCCACGTCGAGCACGATCCTGTCGTATGCAATTTTCACTCCGCTTTCTGAGTGGCTCACACCTCTGACCTTTCTTAGTATTTTAAACGCCATGTGGACTGCTTGGCCGATGTCGTTTTTTAACACGTCTCGGATGTAGCCGAGTTTTCGCGTGGCTCTGTCCTCCGTGGCGTCGAGGGCGTCCGCCAGCATAATCACGGCACCCCAGAAGCGGAAGTCTACCCCGTAGCCCTCGAACACGGCCGGTGGAAGATCCAGCCTTGCGGCTCCCCAGTGTAGAAGTGCGACAAGCCCCACGTGTTTTGCGTAATCCATCGCCCGGCCCCTTTCCCTAAATTCGTCGCGCAGTTCCTCCGCTAGCTCTTTCTTTACCAGCTCGTAGCTGATCCACGGATGTATTCTCCTCACGAACTCCGCGAAGGCTGGATCGCTCTCCTTCACGTCTTCCGGTATCTTCACCCTCCCCCACTCTAGAAAGCTTTTATTGTCGCCGTAGCTGGTGAAGAAGTTCGGAAACTTGCTCAGCTTGCCCGCCAGGCCCCTCCCGGCGGAGGTCTCCTCGGCCTTGAGGTAGTCCCTCAGCGCCGACGTGTGGAGCCCCAATGCGTCCAGCTCCCTAGGGCCGACGGCCATGCCCAAGTCGTGAGTATAGGCGGAGCAGTCCCAAAACGCCTCATAAAATGTATACCTCAAATCTCTGGGGCCTAGAGTCAAATAGAGCTCCCTCCCTATGTGCCTCACGTTCTCCAGATGCGGCACGTCGTGTAGGGCATAATACGGGAAGTTTGTGCGGGCGTATCCGCTCCTCCTCTCCATGTAATCTCTACACACCTTCGAAACCTCGCTCCACGCGACCATAAAGACTAACGCCACCTAGTATATATATTTTATGCACTACATAATCGCGCCATCACTAGCGGGTTTGGAAACATCCCTCCAGGTCGCGTGGTCATAGAGGCCGGCTAGGTGTCCGGAGCGTTCTGAGCCGGTGATCGTCTTCAAGCTCGGGTCAGCTCGATAGCAGAGAGATAACTTTTAATTCCGGCGCGGGAGGAGGGGCGTGGGCTGTGGCGCGGATGCGGTGAGGGTGATTAGGGGGGCCTGCGAGGAGGCGGAGAGCCTGGATTCTCTCATCAAGGCTGTGGGGGCCTACGGCGTGGCCTTTCTCGATAGGTGCGAGGAGGAGCTGAGGAGGGCGAGGGAGTGTCTCGACGACGTCGTTGGGGGTTTGAGGGGCGCGATGCGTGATGAGCTCGAGAGGAAGGCGGATGTCTTGAAGGCGGCGAGGGAGCTGGCCGAATCGCCGAGGGCGGAGGTGGAGGTTGCGGCGGTCGGAGACGCCGTAGTGGTCATCGTCAGGAACAGGGCCGTAGTCGAGGCGGAGGCGGAGGTGAGGGCGAGGGGGGCGGGCATCGACAAGAGGGAGACTCTGCGCGTGGCGCCTAACAGATCCGAGGAGGTTAAGTTCAGGGCGAAGAAAGACGGGGAGGTGGAGGTGGAGTGGAGCGTCTCCTGGCCCGGCGCGAGGCAGCGGGCCGAGGGCTCTAAAAAGGTGGGGGTGGCGGTTAAGCAACCAGACAAGCCCACTCAGCAGCCTGCGGCTTCACCCAGCCAGGCGGAGCGCCGCGTCGAGACCCCGCCGCAACCCCAGCGGGCGGCTGAGGCGGTGGGCGAACCTCCTCCTCGGCCCCGGCCCGCCCCTCAGCCCGTCCCCCAGTCCCCCCAGCAACCGCCGGGCCAGGTGGACTGGGGGGAGGTGCTGTCCGCGGCGTCTAAACACGCCTTGGCCTCCCTCGCGGGGGTGCTGGTGGGCATGGCCGTGCCCGAGACCAGGACCTACCCCAAGCGGGTGTTCGTGGAGGGCCTTCCGTATGTTGAGGGGAGGGACGTCACGTACGTCCTGGAGGATCCGTCTGCGGTTGTGGCCGACGACAGGGGGGATTACGTGCTGGTGAGGAGGGCTAGGGTCGTGGAGCTCGTCTCCCAGACCACGAGGAAGCTGGCGAAGGTCCTCATAGACGACTTCAGGTCTAGGGCCAGGGAGGGGCTCGCCCGGTGGAGGGAGGGGGGTAAGGTGAGGGAGAGGGACGTAGGCGAGGGGGCTCTTGAGAAGATCGCCGAGGCGGCCAAGAGGAGGGCTGAGGAGGTGGCCGAGGCGCTTCCCCGCCTCTTCCTCCTGGAGGCTTCCTACGGCGGGGGCCTCTTCAGGCGGCCTCAGCTGAGGGTCTACGTGGGCGCGTTCTGCCGGCTCGACAGGCTGTTTTTCCACGGCATCGACCACGAGCCTGCCCGGCTTGGGGAGGCCCTTGCGGCCCTCGGGCTGGAGGAGGTTGAGGACGCGGTGGTGGTGCTGGGGTCGCCCACTGGCTGGGACGAGGAGTCCAAGAGGAGGGCGCTCGGCGGGGGGCGGCTCGCGCTGATCGACCTCAAGGCCGGCGTCGCGTACTGCCCGCCGGAGCTGGCTGATCTGGTTGCGGCGCTGGGGTTCGGCGCCGTGCCCCTCGTGCCCTACGGCGAGGAGGTGGCTAAGCTTGACGAGCTCCTGCTGGAGGGGAAGATAAGCCAGGAGGTGTACCTGCAGCAGATAAAAGCCGTTTTAAAACCTCCGCAACAGCGCTCCTAGCCTCCTCCTCCACCTTCTCCGCATCTCTCTCGGCCTCCGCCAGGAGGGTCATGTAGCGCCTCACCATCTGGTGGTAGACGTCCACCGAGATGCGTCCCTCCTCCAGCGCCTTGTTCGCCAGCGCAAGGAGCCTGTACGCCCGCTCCCTCGTCCTCCAGAGCCTCACGGCCTCCCTCACCGCGGGGAGGCTGGAAAGCTCGGCGTATAGGGCCTGGGCGAGCGGCTGGGGGACCCCGGCCTCCACCAGCGTCTTTATAAACACGCCGCTTGGGTCGGCCCCCTCAAGGCTTGAGGCGGGGAGAAACGCGAGCTTCGGCGGCACCTCCACCGCCCTAGCCCCCACCTTCCTGCCCAGGAGGAGGCCCAGCGCGAAGGCCCCGAGGTAGGACACATATCCTAGAAGCAACCTAGTTTAAAGCTTTCCCCCCATCCCGAGCGCGGTCTTGTGCGGGCGGCTCCGAAAAGAGCAGGTGTCGCGCGCTTCTCAGCTCTGCATGGAGGGGCTCCCAACCGCAGACGCGATGGTTTAACAGCTACAGCCGAGCTTATCCCTCCCTATTATTTCAAGACGGCCCAATACGAACTGCAGATCTTCGTGTACGTTTCCTGTGAGGCCTATATGTTCTATTCTTTCAATAATGGTCTCCACCTCTATCCGGATATGATCCAGCTCATGGGCGATGGGCGGTTCCAGCTCGGATTTTACACTATCTAGTTTTCCGAGGAATCCTCGCAGTAATCCTATGAGTCTTTCACGCATCGCTTCGTTTATCGTGCTCCTGCCCTCCACGTATGTGGCGAGTTGCTTCGCCTCATACAACGCTTTGCAGAAGATATCGCAGACGGCGTGTGTTTGCTTCTTTTCGCGCTCCCGTGGTCTCCCTATGGCTATTATCGCCACTATTGCCAATATGGCCACAGCGATTACGGCCAACACCACTTCGCCAATGGCCATCTTTCTTCTCCCGCACCCTTTTCCTGACGGATCGCGACAACTAACATCATTTCTTCTCATGGCTATTATCGCCACTATTGCCAATATGGCCACAGCGATTACGGCCAACACCTCTTCGCCGATGGCCATCAACATACGCAATTCGCTCATCTCGATGCTTATAACTGTTAATGCCGGCTATTCGTACTTAAAGGCCTTGTAACTGTAGCCTTCCACTGTCAATAGTAAGCGGCACGCGGCTCGTGCTTGTTCATAAGTAGGTTTAAATTCTATAATTGATTTATGGCACCTTGTCCTTGGTACGTCGATGTTTCTAAGGTTGAGGCCGTTGTCGTCAAGACCCTAGAGGAGGCTGGGAAATCGCTCGAGAGGTGGAGAATCGATGAATTGATCCGGAGGGCGCTCGGCCGGAGGGAGGGCGCGGGCGAAGATGGAGGGACCGAGCTCCACGAGGCCGTCAATAAAGGCGATGTTGAAGCAGCAAGGCGCCTGCTTGAGGCCGGGATAGATCCCAACGCTAGGAACGTCGCGGGCGAAACGCCGCTCCATAATAGCTGAGTTTGGTGGACGGAGGGCGGAGGAGGTGGTTAAGCTCCTGCTGGAAGCTGGCTCGGACGTGAACGCGAGGGACAGCCTAGGTATGACCCCTCTGCACAGGGCCGTGCTCGTAGGCTCTGCCGACATAGTCAAGCTTCTGCTCTTGAACGGAGCGGACGTCAACGGTCGAGACAACATGGGCAGAACGCCGCTCCATATGGTTCCGCTCATGGCCGTATTGATCGGAGACAGTCGGCTTCCCGAGCTCGCCCTGCTTCAGCTCAACAAAGCCGAGGTTTTAGCAAACTCTGGCGCTAACGTGAACGCCAAGGACGGCGTCTCCTGGACCCCGTTGCATTATGCCTCCTGCTTCGGACTTACGGATATCGTTAAACTGCTTCTGGAGAGGGGAGCAGATCCCAACGCTAAAGGCAGTATAGGCGAGACGCCGCTCCACTTAGCCTCGCTGAAAGACCACCCCGACGTAGTTGGGATGTTGCTGGGTGCCGGGGCTGACCCCAGCGCAAAGACGGTCGAGGGCGAGACCCCGCTACACACCGCCGCGGCTGAAGGCAACGTGTATGTTGCCGAGCTCCTCCTCGCCGCGCGGGCCGACCCCAATATAAAGGACAACATGGGCAGAACGCCGCTCCACTTGGCCTCCTGTAGGGGATACAGGGACTTCGTTAGGCTACTCCTCAAGATGGGAGCCGACCCCACTGTTAGGGACAACAAAGGGAATAGCCCGCTTGACGTGGCGGCAAACGACGAATTAAAAAGGCTCATCAAGCTGGGCATCGGCTATCAAGCCCTTAGAAACGGGGGAAAGAACCGCGAGAGAGGCTCCTTTACGCTCTATGTATAAAATTAAAATAATATATTCAAATTTTTCATATATTACAATTTAAAACTAAATAAATAATTTCCTAGATACGTCCACTTATTTATAATATAAACTTTATAACTAAGCCACAAAGTATGGTATGCGGGTCAGTATACGGCGCATCTTGAGCGCGCTCGCGCTAATACTGCTGTTTCCGGCTACCACTTCGGCGGCGGGCGTAGCGGCCTACTCACCTACTGGAGACCCGACTTTGCTCCTCTGGCTTGTTCCCTGGGGGCCTTCAAACGGCACATACACCAACCTTCTGCCGTATCTGCCGAAGGTAACGATAGGCGTGGTGTTTGCGTTTCATACGGAGGGCTTGGGGAACGGCGCCACCCTGCAGGAAGCCCTGGCCTACAACGGCAACGGCTACTGGATCTCGGAACAGCTCTCGAAGCTCCAGGCGGTATACAGCTCCTCCAGCGTGGTTTTCGTGAACTTCTTACTGACTACAGACACGTGGAGGGGCTATCTGACCAGCGTCACCCAGCCGCAGCTACTCCTCCTGAACTACACCCTCATGCAGATCGCCAGCCTCACCAACGGAGGAGAGAAGCTGATCGTCGGGATTTCCGAGATGAACGATCTTAGCTATTACGGGTACTATCAAGTTTACTCGCTCATCAGGCAAGATCTCCCGAACGCCCAGCTCTTCTACTACACCGACCTCGGCCAGAGCGTCGGCTCCGTGGAGAGCGTGTTCACGTACCTCCGGTCCAACGGGATAACTCTGAACTACTTGGGCTACGATGTCTACCCATATCCGTCCTACGACTACTTCAACGGCCATATCCAAATCCCCAGCAATTACGTCAGCCAGATCTCCGAGCTCCAGAGCTTCGCCCGGCAAAACGGGGTCAGCTTCTTCATAGGGGACGTCGGCTTGAGGAACGGGGACGTGATGGGCTACCAAAAGCCCTACGCGATGAACTATATCGACTTCAGCGCCCCGGCGGGCTACCAAGTCACGATAAACTACTACGAGGACGTAATATCCCAGCTGTCCCCGATGGGAATAAACATTATAGGGATTTGGGACTACGACGGCTGGAACGGCGATCCGTTCGGTATTTGGAACAACCCGTACTTCGACCAGCTCCTCGAGTTCGTCGGGATAGAGCCGGTCGAGACGGCGAAGATAGAGGTGGTCTCGCCCGTCCCGTTCTTCTACATCAACGGGACTAAACATTACACCAACGGAACCTACACGGTGACCCTCCCGGTGAACATAAGCTTCGACAGCCTATACTACGTCAACGGCTCGGCGAGGATGGTTCTCGAGGGCGTTAAGGTCGACGGGATGCGGTTCGGGAGCAGCTTCGCGATAAGCGAGCCCGGCACCTATCAGATAACCGCCAACTACATCACGCAGTACTACGTGACCGTGAACCTAAACGTCTCGGCCTACGTGAACGGGGTCGAGGAGGCGCTGACCTCTGGGTGGTACGACGCGGGTACCACGATCCAGATCTACCCGCAGATCGTCCAGGTGGGCCAGTACGAGATCTACAACATAACTACACCCTACAGCTTCATAGTGAACGGCCCGGGGTCGATCCAAGTTCCCTATACTGTAGAGTACTACGTCAGCATAGTGCTGCCCAACGGGACGATAGCAGGTTGGTACGCAAACGGGTCATTCATAAAACTGCCCAGAACCGTCTACGTGAGCGGCGTGGAGTACGAGCTCGGCGGGCCTGACCAGGTTGTGGTGAACGGCCCCGTCGTGTCTGCACGGCCGATGTACGTGCAAGTCTCCACGACCAGTACCACTACGGCAACGGCCCCAACTACCAGCACAACCACCACTTCTTCCACGGCCTCCGCGAGAGCCAGCCATCAAGCTCCTCAGACGACTACGGCGGAAACCGTAGAAAGGGCCCCGACAGGCACGACGACCTCCGAGGGCGAATTCGTATGGCTAGTTAAGGTATCGGGTAACGCCTTTTTCTGGATATTCATGATGGTAGTCGTCGTAGCGATAGTCATAATGACCAGGCGGAGATGAGGGCATGGCGGTTATGCTCGACGGAGGTTTAAACCTAGTGGCCGCAATCAGAGAAAGTGAAAAGGGGATCCCAGCGCCGTAGTTTTCGACGAGGTGGTTTTAATAAGCTATCGGCGCTTGAGAGGGCCCCTCAGGCACCTCGAAGACCACGCGACCTGGAGGGA
>WYEI01000239.1 GCA_009903905.1 Pyrobaculum sp.
CAATTCTGAAAAAACCACGAGAGAAAAGCCCGGCGGGCTTCGAGGGGCCTTTCCCTAACTGTCTAGCTCCTCCACGCACCCATCCGCGTTACACGCGTCGTCGGCCCCTCACAGCCCAGCTTGGGAAACCGCAACCCGTTAAAGCCACAAACCCTGTCTCACCCACCGGGCTCGTATATTAGATATACACATATATATAAATCTTTCTATAGCCGATACACTTTACATAGATATTAAAGACACAACTAAATAAAAAACAAGAAGACACGACACAGCCAACCCACCTACCACCACCTCCTCGGGCATGTAGAAAAGAGAAAAGCGCCTCCTCCCTAATTCGAATTAGATCTCACCCGCGTCAAGCGGGCATCAAAAGCACACAGGAATGCCCCGGCCGGGATTTGAACCCGGGTCGCGTGTACGGGCTACATAAAGCTGGCCACAGACGATAATTTTAAGGCCGCCCTCAAGCAGAATAAGAATGTCATAACTGTGACGGGCGTCGTGATGTATCTCGAGCTGGTGAGCGGCAGAGGCGGCTCCCTCGTCGCTAAATACTTCACCCGCAACTTAGGAAATGCACTTGCCGTCGCAGACAAACTCAAGGCGGCCGGGCTTAGGCCTAACATCGTAAGGTCTAACGCCAACTACGTGGTGTACATCGCCTCGGCCGACCTCTTGAAGTCGGCGGGGAGGGACGAGACCGTCAGAAAAGCCATAGCGCTGTATCTCGCCGATAAGGCGAAGAACGGCACGACGAGACAGAGGGAGATCGCGGAAAAGATTCTAAAGAGGAACCCCCTTTTTCAACCAATGGCTTTCTGCATCCTTAAAGCTGGCATCGCTATGAATAGGCTAATATCGAAAACGCCTAGCCTAGCATACATGTGGAACCAACAACAGCAGACTTGCCGAATTGAACATATGTTCCATTAAACGGTACGGAAAACGACATGGTGCCCCGGCCGGGATTTTTAGGCGGGTTCTCCCCTGAACCCGGGTCACGGGCTCGAGAGGCCCGCATCCTTGACCGGGCTAGACTACCGGTTGGGGTAGCCGGCGCTGGCTACGGCCCCCGTGACGTCGCCGGAGCGACCTTGATTACTGGCGCGTTTAAAAATTTTTCGTCTTTAGACATGCCGTCGGGCGCGGCGCGAATATATTAAAACCTTGGGGAAGAGTTAGACATGGAGGTTATAACTAAGTATCTCGAGGGCGTTCCTCTCATAACTGTGTTTGTGGTTGATGTCGGCGGGGTCAGGTTTGTGGTTGACCCGGGACCGGCGGCTCTCCACTCCCCGCTGGATGTTGATGCGGTGCTTTGTACGCATATACACCTAGATCACTGCGGCTCCGCCGGCCATTTGGCGAGGCCTACCTACGTCCACGAGAGGTATACCAGACACGTGGCAGATCCTTCGAAGCTGTATGAAGCCAGCAGGTCGGTGCTGGGGGTTTTTGCAGAGAAGTTCGGCCGCCCGTTGCCTAACGAAAAGGTGACGGGGGTGCCGGACGGGGCCAGGCTTTTCGATGTATTCGACGCCGTACACACCCCCGGCCACGCGCCGCAACACGTCATGTATTACCACAGAGACCGCAAGACGCTGTTTGTGGGAGACGGGGCAGGGGTGCACATCCCGGAGCTCAGCGCCGTTATTCCCACAACGCCGCCGCCATTTAGGCTCGACCTCTACCTGCAGTCCCTCGACAGGTTGCGCGGCCTCGACGTAGATGTGTTGTGTTACCCGCACTACTCCTGTACACGCGACGTGGAGCTCCTGAAGAGACACAGGGAGCAGGTGGAGGCGTGGGTGGAGGCTCTGCGGGGGCGTCTGGATCTGCCGGTGGACGAGGCCTTGCGGTTGCTGGCAAAGGAGGATGAAAACGTCGCCAAGGTGCTGGAGGCGGGCGGCCTCTACCTAGACTTCTACCTCAGGTTCAGCGTGTTGGGCTTTATGGAGTATCTCCGTCAAAGCGCCTCCTCCTCGTAGGAGGCGGCCACAGCAAGCAACACGTCTTCGTCTCTAGCCGCGATCTGGAGACCCACGGGGAGACCTGAGGCGGGGGCGGGCACCGATATCGCGGGGTGCCCCGTCAAGTTGAAGAGCTCGGTATACGCCAGGAGTCTCGGCCTCACGGCAATGCTCGCGGCCTCCTCTATCGGCACCGCCTCGGTGGCTGTGGTGGGCGACACCACCACGTCGTATCTCTTGAGGAGAGAGCTGAAAAACTGGGTGGCCTCCTCCTTGACCCTCTTGGCGGTTATGTACGCCACGGCGGGTAGCGCGACCCCGGCGCTGAGCAGAGTGGCGACGTCCCGGCCCATATAATCCGCGGCGCTTCGCAGGTAGTCGTAGTAGTTGGCCGCGGCCTCCGAAAGCAAGATGGCGGCCCTCGCGGAGGAGTACCTTGCGGCGTCTATAAACACCTCGTCCCTCAACCCGCCGATGCCCTCCAACGCCTCCACCGCCCGCCAGAAGGCCTTCTCCACATATTTAGTCGGCTCCGCCACGCCCATCAACACGGCGAATCTAAACCTTCTGAGCGGGGTGAGCTGCTGAGGCGCCCACCCCACCGCCGACAGCATCTTCACCAATTCGCGAACCGACCGCGCAAAGAAGCCCACGTGGTCTAGGCTCTGCGCCAGAGGGTAGACCCCCTCCATGGGCATCTTGCCATAGGGCGGCTTGTAGCCCACGACGCCGCAGAGCGCCGCGGGTATCCTCACAGAGCCCCCCGTGTCTGTGCCGATACCCAAATCCGCCACTCCTATCGCCACCGCACCTGCGCTACCCCCGCTGGAGCCCCCAGTTACGCGGGAGGGGTCGTGGGGGTTCCTGGCAGGACCGAAGTGGGGGTTCACGTTTGTTGCGCCCAGCGCCAGCTCGTGCATATTTGTCTTACCTAGCACCACGGCGCCCTCAGCCATGAGCCTGCGGACAACCGCCGCCGTTTTGTCCCCCATCTTCCTCATATACGGCGCGCCGTTTGTCACGGGCATGCCGGCCACCTCTATGTTGTCCTTAACCGCCAATGCGACCCCGCACAACGCGCCGCATCTCCCGGCCTTCCTCAGCAAATCCACCTCCTCAGCCGCCTTCTCGTTTAGGAAGAGGAAGTAGTTCAAGTCGGCGCGCCGCCGCGCTTCCTCCACCTTCTTTGCCACCTCGCTCATATCAGCTGAAGACCCCTCAGAATCGTCGCCACCAGGCGCCTCACCTCCTCCACGTCAGGCGGGGATATGTCAAGGCTTTTGAGAAGAGGTTCCACGTAGTCCACGACAAGATCTACACGTTATTTAAATTCCTCTGCCGTCTGGCGGCAGGTGGTGGCGTAGAACAGCTTCTCCGATATCCAGTTCGCCTGGGACCCCACGTAGTCCGCCTTCTTTCTCAGCTCGTAGTCGCGGGGCTCCAGCGAGAGGAGGTCTAGGTAGAGGCTCTCCACGGCCTCCTTCAGCCGCCTAGCCGCCTCCACGTTTTTGCGCAGTAGCTCCTCGGTGGCTGAGCGGCCCAGCTCCCCGGCCACGTCCGCTACGCCCATTAGGTAGGTGTAGACGTCTACTCCCAGCTCCTCTCTGCTGGGTAGGCGGCCCTCCTTTGCGAAGAGGTAGAGGGAGTAGGCCTCCACGTATTCCTGGAGGCCCGTCACGGCGTTGCCGTAAAACATGGGCCACTCCTCAATCATCTTCTTGAGCTTGGCGACCACCTCCTCTATGTCGCGGAGAGCCTTCTCCGCGGCGGCCATGTCCCTCCTAATCACGGAATAGACCACCGCCTTGGATAGCCTTGCCACCTTTATGGAGGTCTGCACCACCTCGTCTTTGACCTGCTCGTACCTCCTGAGCTCTTCGTATAGGGCCTTCGTGTGTAACATGGCGTGGAAAAGATCTGTATTTAAAAGAACCAGGCCAGGGAGATGAGGGGCGAGAGCAGGAGCATGGGGAATGGGAGCGCCGGCCCGTAGCCCCAACGCTTGAGGAACACCTCAACCGTCAGCTTCAGGCCGAAGTATATGAGCACCGCGCCGAGGCCCACCGCGATCAGCGCCGTGTCTCTGCCGTATTCCACAAGCCGCATAGCCAAGAAGGACAAGGCCATGGAATACACCACGAAGTCACCCACGCCTAGAGAAAGCGTTTTGAGCCTCACCACGAAGCCGAACAAAGGCGTGTCGGCCTTCCCCCCCTCCCCGCCGCCCGCCGAGGGGGGAGACATCTCCCTGCTCCTCCTCACCATCTTCCCGAGGAGCCCCTTGCTGACCATCACGTAGTCGTAGATGGGGAGGGCGGCTAGGAGCGCCACGACAGTGGCCGGCGGCAACAACCACACAAACATGGCCCCGGCGAGGGAGCCCAAGAAGCCGAGGAGGAGATCCCCCCTCTTCCTCCGGAGCAGAAACACGGTTAAGGCCCCAAAGAGTAGGGAGGCCCACATGAGCCTCACGGCATTTATCTCGTCGATGAAGCCCACCCAGTAGTACATTATCACGTAGAACTGAAACACGCCGACGGAAAGCACGAACCAGATGAAGGAGAGAAACAGAGAGAGGAGCCTCCTCCTGGTGAACATGATATAGATCACGGCGGTGGCGGCCACCAACAGTACAAAAAACAACACCAGGTTGTACATAGTGGCCCCGGCGTCCTCGGCCTTGACATACGGCGTCGACTCCACCGGCAACTCCTCTATCCTCTGGCCAATAAAAGCGGGCCCGGTCCCAATCAACACAGCCAAAACCACTACGAGCAACGCCGGAATCACCACAGCCCCCGATGGACACATAAATAATAACTTTCCCGTCGCCGTCTAGCCACGGCACTACGCAAATATTTTTAAGCTGGACACCCGGCGGCGCATGAGAACAATCATGGAAAAGTTAGGCCCCCTCTCAAAAATACTAAACGAGCTGGGCATAGACCCCCGCTACCCAGCACATCTTATAACACCACGCCTCTACACGCTGGCGCCGAGACTAGCCGCGAAGCTGGCAGACGCCTCTTAACTTAAAGAGAATTCAAAAGGCAGATCGCCAAGAGCGTCCCGATTCTGGACTTCGCTCCTCTGTACACGTAGCCGTATCTTTTATAACTTATTTGAAGCGGAGTTTGTCTATGTAGGTGATGAGGAACTCGGGTCTGCAGAGTTTGATGAGGACATAGGCCGCTGACATCTACAAAAGAGGAAAGGGTGCTACGACAGAGGCATCTAGACGCCGGACTGGTTGCAGTTACATCTAAAGAC
The DNA here is from genome assembly GCA_009903905.1 of Pyrobaculum sp. Next base: position 5,244 of record WYEI01000239.1, read on the forward strand.
TTCCGTAGGTCCGACGTGTAGAAAGAGCCGTTTCCGTAGATCTCTAGACGCTTAGGCACAACCACGCCGCCGTAGACGCCGCATCTCACCGCGTCTCCTGCCAAGACGCATACGGCAAAAAGCCCGCTTAGGAAAGCCAGCATAGAAGACAGAAGCACCCCCCCCCCGCCATCGGCAGATAGATCAACTCCACAGACTCCGCCGGAGACTCAATTTAAAGGTTACCTTATCAACGCGGCCACCAGCTTGACCGCATGTGCCGGTCTTTTTGAAAGCGCTAGGAAGAGCGTCTTCGCGGAGAGGTTCTCCTCTATGTAGTCCCTCAGCACCGAGTCGTCCGCCAGCTCGATGAGGGGCTCGCCACGGGCGAGCAACCTCTGCGCAGTTCTGAGGAGCCTCTTCTGGAACTCCACCTGACCAGCTATCTTCTCCACGCCGCGGCGGTAGGCCTCCAGCGGCCTCTTGGTCTTAAGCGCCTCAGCCAAGGCAAGCGCGGAGAGTATGCCCGGCCTTATGCCCTCGCCCGTCAGCGGGTACACGAGACCCGCCGCCTCGCCCACGCGGAACGCCTCCCCGTCGTGAAGCACCACCCTGGGCATGACGGTGAGGGGGGCGCCCCGGACGTCCACCACCCGGCCGCCGCCTAGCCACCTCTCCACGAAGGCATACACGTAGGGGACGGGGTTCTCCACGCCGACGAAGCCTCCCCCGACGTTGTAAACCCCGCCATGTGGAAACACCCAGTAGAACCCCGCCGCGTCCGGCGGGAAGACGAAGTAGGCGGTTTCGTCGTCCAGCTTCACCCCCTCCACATACGCCCTCGCCACCGTTATCCTCTCGCCGACGCTCATGTAGGGCCCACCCGCCTTCACCCGGACCTCGGCGGGCTCCTCCACGGCGGCGCCCCCCACGCGCATAGACTCCACCCACCGCTGCTTATCCACTATGTACCACCGTGTGGCGCGGTAAGACACCTCCCCCACCGCCCTCCTCCACGAGTAGAAAACATAGCGGCGCACCTTGTCAACCACGTATTTCAACTCCACCATGGGCGTCTCGACGGGCACAGCCTCGCCGCAGGCCTTAAAGTAGCGCCGAGACCTCTCCACCCCCCTACCCCCGCCGTACGCCCTCAAAAAAGCCGCGCCGGAGGGGCCAAGCCCTAGCACCTCCACAAGCCTCATCGTGAGGCAACCGACTCAGATATTTAACCTTGTGTTTATCCCGGGTTGGGATGCCTAATCGGCCTTGAGACCGCCCCACCTCTCTATCGACTCCCTCAGCTCTTCGCAACGCGCCTACGCGACCTCCGAAGCCCTTGACGCCCCCCCGTAGACCGTGGGTTTTTCGCCGGTAATTTAACCCCGCCGCCCTCGCCGCGTCGTCGGCGCCGGCGGCTTCCGCGCTAGGCGGAGCCGGGGGGTGGGGGTTACGAGTGGCCACGCCGTGGGCGTTTTCAAACGGATCGGCGCCGGGACTGTTGAAGAGGCGGGGTTCGCCGCGGCGGCGCGTCCGCGACACGCCGCTAGGCGCTCATCCCGGGTTCGAAGGTCCATTCATAGTACTCCGCGATTTCTCTGAGGACCGCCTCATCCCTTATTAGATCCCTTATGGAGAGCACGCCGTAGAGCCTCTCGTCTTTTGTAACCACGATGTGTCTAATCCCGTATCTCCTGAAAATCTCTGCCGCCCTCGCCGCCGGCTCGTCGTGCTCCAGCGTGATTACGGTTTTCGTGGCTATGGTGTCCACAGCCGCGTCTAGGGCTACGTCGTACGCCACAGCCCTCACCACGTCGCGTTCTGAGACGACGCCGACTATTCTGTATGGGTCTTTGGGGTCCACCAACACGACTAAGCCAACCCCGCGTTGAGACATGAGCCTCGCCACCTCCCTTATGGGCGTCGTTGGGTAGGCCTTAACCACGTCGGTCTTCGCATACTGCCCGATCACGTACTAAATTCACCCCACATAAATATTTATAGTGACGACGAGGCTTCCCCATGGATAGGCTCAGGAGCGAGGAGCTACTCCACCTCGTGGAACTCGTCAAGCTGAAGTCAGCCGTGGGATCCGACTACCTCAAGGAATTTATCGACGGCATTATCAGGGAGACCTACCTAAGGCTGAGGATCCTGGACGTGTTATCTCTGCCCGAGATATCGCTGGACTCAGCCGAGGAGAAGCCGCTGGGAGACGTCGTGAAAAACCTGGAAGATATGTGCGCCCGGTACGAGCAACACCTAGCAGACGTGAGGCGGCTAAGGGAGGCGGCGAAGACGCCCCTAGAGCTGGAGCTCGCCGCCGCGCTGGAGAAGTCGCTGGAGCGATCCCACGTGACCATCCGCATGTTGATCAACGCCCTGACGGAGTCAGGGAGGTAGCCGCATCACGACCTTCCTCACCGTCTTGCCGTCCGGCAACTTGAAGAGAGCCACCACCACCCCCGGCTTCCCCGGCGGCTGGAGCACCCACGCCTTCACCGGCTTAAGCCAATACTTCCTCCCAGCGTACTCCACCTCATATATGCTGTTGAGAATCTCCTCAGCCACGGGTGTTCCCCTCTCCAGCTATATAAGGTTAACTGGCACCTCTATCTCTACGTCTGCCTCCACATAATGCGGTTGGTAGACCGCCTCTAGTAGCCCCCCTAGGGGGCCTCCGACCTTCACTAGGATCATCTTGTGTACGTACCGCCTTGCGTCTGGCAACGGGGCTCCGAGACATGCGACCCCGACGTCAAAGGGGCCGAACTCTCTGAAGACGTCTTCGGCGGACCAACTACCTTCAAGCACCACAAGGGCGACGCGATCTGGAAGCGACGCGGCGAGCTCCACGGCGCCTGAGGTTTCGAAGGGCCCCACCGCCGTCACGTAGGGCGCTAGGAACAAGACGTCGCCGTGCCAGCCGCAGGGGTAGGTAAAGACCAGCGCCCTCTTGGGCGATAATTCAAGAACTTTTTCGATTACGTAAGCACGGTGTTTCTGGAGGAGTACGGAGAAGGCTCTGTACAGCTTGAGAACTCCCTCGTCGCGCCACTCTCTAGAGTATATGACAAGCTTCTTCACAATCGTGGCCGTCCAGTGTTTTAAATGCTGTCCGTTACGCCTTAGAAGCAGTACTGGTAAGGTATTTTAATGGGGATTCCGGTTTTTTCTATGGCTGTCAGGTCGCCTTTCGTGGTGGTTATGGGGCACGTGGACGTGGGGAAGACTCTCCTGCTGGACAAGATAAGGGGGACCTCCGTGGCGTATAGAGAGCCCGGCATGATCACACAACACATAGGCATGAGCTTCGTCCCGTGGCAAGCCGTGGAGAAGTTCGCAGGCCCGCTGGTGGATAGGCTGAAACTAAGGGGACGCATCTGGATACCGGGTTTCCTCTTCATAGACACGCCGGGACATGCCGCCTTCGCCAACCTACGCAGGAGGGGCGGATCAGTGGCCGACTTGGCCATCCTTGTGGTGGATATTACCTCCGGCCTGGAGGACCAGGGCGTCGAGTCCCTCAAGCTTATCCAGAGCAGGGGGGTGCCCTTCGTCATCGCCGCAAACAAGCTAGACAGGATATATGGGTGGAGGTCCGTGGAGAACAGGCCATTTCTGACGGCCGTTGAGGAGCAGGAGTGGCACGCCGTGGCCACCCTCGAGGAGAGGATCGGGAAGCTCATCGACCAGCTCTCCCGCTTCGGCATAGAGGCGGATAGGTACGACCGCGTCAGAGACTTCAAGACCCAGGTCCCCATAATACCCACAAGCGCCGTGACGGGGGAAGGCGTGGCCGACCTCCTCCTCGTCCTAGCCGGCGTCAGCCAAAGGTTTATCCCAAGGCAGAAGCTGGAGGTCCACGAGGGGCCGGCCAAAGGCGTAGTCATGGAGGTTAAGGAGGAGAGAGGGCTCGGTGTGGTGGCCGACGCCATCCTCTACGACGGGAGGCTGAGGAGGGGGGACACCGTGGTGACCGCCGGAATAGACGGGCCGAGGGAGGCGAGGGTCAGGATGTTGATAATGCCGAAGCCTCTGGAGGAGATGAGAGACCCGGAGGACCGCTACATGGCTGTGGAGGAGGTCAAGGCGGCCGCCGGCGTGCGCATAGTGGCGGACGGGCTTGAGGGCGTCGTCTCGGGGGCGCCGGTGTTCGCCGTGTGGACGCCGCAGGACCTCGCAGAGGCCCTTAAACTTGTGAAGGAGGAGATCGCGGAGATAAAGATAGAGTCAGATAGAGAGGGCGTCTTGGTGAGGGCGGATACCTTCGGCACGTTGGAGAGTATAGTCCTGTTCCTGAGGCAACAGGGCGTGCCGGTGAGGAAAGCCGACGTGGGGCCGCCCACCCACAAAGACGTGGTGGAGGCGGTCCTCAGCAGGAGGAAGAACCCCGCATACGGGGTCATCCTAGCCTTCAATGTGAAGATCCCGCCGGAGGTGGAGAAGGAGGCCATGTCCGCCGGCGTCAAGATCATAAGAGGCGAGATCCTCTACCGCATCTTCGACGAGTACATGAAGTGGTCGCACGAGGTCAAGACGA
>WYEI01000108.1 GCA_009903905.1 Pyrobaculum sp.
GCTTCTCGAGGGGGATCCTCCCGCCTTCAAACACGTCGAGTATATACTCAAGCCGCCTCGCGATGGCGGCTTTCATCTCCACCTCGCTCCTCGTCGTGACTAGGAAGTCCTCCAGCGCCGCTGGCCTCCTCGACGCTGTCCGCTGACGATTCAACGTGATCTGGATAGAGGAAGTATCCTTGCAACGGCTAGGCTTCCAAACGACATCAATGCCAGGTGGCAGTGGAGGCAACAATCGAGATGCCGACTTGGGCGCAGACATGGGGGCTCTGCGAATTCTGCGTTAGCGCCGCCAGCTTCGAGGGAGCAGAAAGGCATTGATTGAAAAGGGGATCCTCTTTAGGAGCTCTTCGGCGATCTCCCTCTGCCTCGGCGTGCCGTTCTTCGCCTTTTCGGCGAGGTACAGCGCTATTGCCCTTCTTATTTCGCCGTCCCTCTCCGCAAGCCTCAAGAGGTCGGCCGTGGCAATGTACACCATGTAGCAAGAATCTGAAGGTACTACGTTCGGCTTAAGTCCAGCAGACTCAAGCCTCTCGGCTATGGCAAGCGCCCTCCCGACATCGCAGACGTAGCGTCTAGCAATGAGTAAGATGTTTTTGCCTTTCATGAGTTGTAAGGTCATTTTGATGTCAGCTACAGCTATGGTGTCTTTCCTTGGCTTCTCACGCCGTCGTTTGGCAACGTTGCGTTGTAGACCTTGTGCCGTAGGGATCTCGCCGTTGTTTTGCCTATACGCCTCCCTAAGCCTGTCAATACTCCTCTTCCTCGTCTTCAGCTTGTAGGCGGCTCTAAAGCCGTCGTCGGTGGCCAGCTTCACGATGATCCACTTGTGGGCCTTCAGCAGATCCAGCAACATGCCGTATACGCCCGCCGCCTCTCTAAGCTTTACAAATGCCTCCTTGCCAGTGGCGACTATGGCTCTGTCTTTGCTTACAATGTTGCTCAACCTCCAAGGTTCCTTAGCTGCTACAACAATCTTATAATCGCTATGCAACACCTTTTTCCGATCGACACTACCATCCCCCAACCACGCAGTGAGGAGAGGCGCCCACTCGCCGCGCTTGAGGTGGCTCGCGACAAGGTCTATGGCTTCGTTCTTGTTCCACCTCTGTCTCCAGCTCTTCGTCTTACTGTACACTTGAATGCTTATCCCCTCACGCGTCAAGTTGACTGAGGCGATGTATATGTGGAGTTTTCCATACCTCACCGCGGCCCAGGCGAACACCTGCCAAGGCTGTGCAGTGCCCATGAAGGGTCGACTCTTTCCATTGCCTTCGTCGCTTGCCCTCCAGCCCAGCTGAAGCAGTTCAAGCCGCTCGCGCGGAAGCTTCAATATGTTGGGGAAATACGTCGAGGCGCCTACGCCGCGGATTATAATATGTGAAGTGAACCCCTTTCTTACGTACATCCACGTCCCGTTTGGCGCGTAAATCTTGTCACCTTCCACTCTATACATGCCCTCGGCGACGGCCTTGTACAGCGCCGTCAGCTTCTCCTTCGCCTGCACCCACGCCTCAAGCAGGAGCCGCTTCATCGCATCTCTGAAGTCGAGGAGTTGTCTCTTCTCCTCTTCCGATAACGGAAACGTCTTCATGATCTCCTGCGTTGCGTATTCGACGTACAGCATCCACGCCGGGAAGACCCAGTCCACCGGCCCCCGCAAGACGCCGCGCCTAGAAACCTGCTCAAGCACCTCCTCCAAGGTCGGCTTCTCAACAGGCCTCAGCGCGAGCTCCAGCCGTTCTTTTATGTTTCTATCCATAACGCGTTAAACGCCGAGGCGCATGTTGAATTGATCTGCCGCCTGCCCTCTCTGCAGGTCTTGACTCACAGGTATTTCCTTACAGGCATAATTAGACCTGTCAGTCTGTACCTGTGAGTGAGAACCTGCAAGGCTCCCTATGCGCGTCTGTCCTCTCTGCAGGTGTTTGTTCACAGGTCTTTCCTCACAGGTCTAATTAGACCTGTAAGTCCAGACCTGTGAGCAAATACCTGCAGGCGCCGTGGCCAATCTCCTCGGCGCTGGCCCTGGCACCGCCTGCTACGGCTTCTGCTCACTGCCGCCCCTCCAGTGCGCCTCGCCTTTGCAATGTGAAAGGACGATTCAATATTGCCGAAGCATAGACGTGGCGGCGTGAGGAGGAAGAGAATAAACTGGCGCACAGTCGGCAGAAACGTCGAGCTTGTTTACAAAGGCGTGGTGAAAGAAGATGTGTTGCACCGCATAACAAGCATAGACAAGGCGCTTCCCAAGGACGTAGTGGCGGTGATCTTGAAACATCTCTTCGAGAAGTATGGCTGCTACGTAGACTGGTTGCACAAGAAGTACATCCTCTGCGACAAGCCCCTCGGCGTGAGGTGCAAACAGAGGGGCAGGCTGTACTGGTGCACGGTGGAGGAGCCGTACTTCTTCTCCGACCGCCCGCTCCCCGGTTGCTTCAAGCTCAGCAACGGCTACCTCTGCGTTAAGAAAGACGTCGATGTGGCGCTTAAGCGGTTCGAAGAGGGAGACTGCGATGCCGCTCTCGCAGCCATGCCCGGCCTGAGGGCCGAGGCGGGAGAGTGGATGTTATACGTCTCCGACGGAGAGGTCTACGAGTGCGACAAAACAGTGAGCATCTACCGCATAAAGCAGGAGTGCCGTCCAGCAGAGAGGTGCGGCAGGCTGTGGAAGATATCAAAAGACGCCGCCATTGCTTACGAAGCTGTAGGCGGCAGGACGTACGTGGCGTGGCAAAAGCCTGCGACAGAACTGCTGCGCAACATCTACACGCCTCTGCAGAACGACGCAGACTAGCCCCTTGCCCGCAGGACCGAAACCCAGACGTTGTTCTGCAGAGGCGGATGGGCCGGAGGCTGGCTTGGCGTCTGCGGCGTCGGCGGCGCGGCCTCCCTCTTGGGCTGGACGAGGCGCGCATAGATGACGTAAAGCCTGAGGGCCTCCTCCACAAACCCGCTGAGCGACGTACCCCTCGCCTTAGCCAGCTCCGCCGCCTCCGCCAAAAGCTCGGCGTCGAGATAGAGGCAAACCGTCTTCTTCCTACCCACGACTCCGATCACAATGTAGTCTAAGACGAATCAAATATACCTTTCAACATCTAAACTTCTTAAGAGAAAAAAGGAGTGTTTAGAGCACCCTCACGTACTCCCTCACCGCCGCAGTGGCGAACGCCAATAGCCCCTTTGGTCTATACACCTCTCTTGTCTTGTCTTCGTATACTTCATATCGCTTAAATTCCAGCTCTAGCTTGACCTCCCTCACCACGCCGTTTTGGGCACAGTACACCTTCGACGAGGTGAGCAAAATACACGCCTCCGACCCGTCCCTAGCCACATACACCTCCACCGCGTAGGGGTGGAGGATGCTCATCGGCCTCTGCCGCACCGCGTCGGCCATCCACGGATATCTGCGCATAACCTTGGCAATTTCGATCAGCCTCTCCCTAAGGTCCAGCCACTTCCTAACCCAATCAACGCCGAAGGCCTGTAACTCCGGCCACTCCCGCAGAAGCTCCTCAGCCGGGTCGGGCGGAGGCGGCGGGGGCGGCTCGCTCCTCCTCTCCAGCTCTCTCTTGTAGTCCTCTAGAATCTGTTTGGCGCATTCCTCTGCCGTGCGGCAGCGGAGCTGGTCTAGCTCTATGCCGTTTACGACGGGGCCGCAGTAGAAGTATGTCTCGTAACGGAACATGCCCACCTTCTCCTCTACGCGTTTGTACCACACGCCGACGTCGTACTTCTCAGCCAGCTCCCAAAGGGCGTCCGCCACCTGTTGCCTAATACAGCCACCCGCCTCCTCATCCCTCTTTCTCCATTTCTCCTTTGCTCCCCACCTCCTCCTATCTCTCGAATGCACCCACACCCTATACCTTACGCATATGCCCCTTTTGCACCCTTCGGCAGTCAGCATCCCCTCGTAGAGACAGCCGTCGCTTGTGCACCACTCCCTCGGAGGCGGCTCGTACTCCACATACTGAAGGATACCCAGCCTCTGCGGAAGCTCAAAGACGGCGGCTGTGGTCCTAATCCTTCTGACAGTCTCCGTTATACCATCCATGAAATATTAAATGCCAAAGCACATGTTGAACCGAACCACGACACCACCCTCCCCCCTACAGGTACTTCCTTACAGGACTTGACTCACAGGGATAATTATACCTGTAAGTCTGTACCTGCAAGGATGTACCTGCAAACGTAGCTACCTCATTTCTAAGCCTCCTAGCCGCAGACACTTCCAGATCCACCGCCGTCTTTTCCTCATTAATTCAACTAAGGCGTTTGGATATAGTAAAAACATGGGATTGTGGTTAGAAGTTAAGGAGAAAGTAATGTGCCAGGATAGCGAGTGTCTAGCGCGCGCTGTCCTCGAGACGGCATTAGAAAAAATAGGTAAGATAAACACCCAGACGGAGAAATTGATTGAAGAGCATGTAGAAAGGCTTGGAAAGCTGATCTCTGATAGGAGGTACGATGATCCCTACACGTTTACGATGGGACATCTAAAGATCAGTGTTTACGACATAAAATTCGACGTCATCGAATGCCATCTAGAGGGATGTGAAGGGTATGCAGTTGCGTCGATCCAATTAGAAGGCAACATCGATACGATGAGAGAAATCGCAAAGGCGATAATAAGAAACATGGGAATTGACAAATACGTAAAGTGTGAATGACCCCCCTTTTTCTAAGGATTGAAAAAAGGGTTATGAACTTGGGTATACCTCATACGCTACCGCCTCTTTTATAATCTCTCTGAGGACAATCCATTTGTCATATGTCCTTGCGTAGTTGCTGAGCCTCTCTAGAGCTTTGCCGATTGTTTCTGGCTCCTTGTCATCGAGTTGCCAATCTATCTTTTTTATGAAGAAACGACCTTCGGTATCGTAGTCCCATTTCACGCTGAATAGGTAATTGCCGCTACGCACACAGAACACGTCTCCTCTGGCGATGTGCACTATCCTCAGCCGCGGAGACTCAAACAGGCGAACGACCTCTTCGAAGCTTCTCACGAGGAGCAGTTCGGATTTAATGCCGTATCTGAACGATATTATGAACCGCAAATCTTCAAGGCTAGACGCATATCCGCTGTCTGTATATACGTTGGTCTCCGGATCGAACTCATACAGCATGTAACCATTGCCTATCTTCACGGCGCGCTCACATGGTAGCCACCGTGGTATATCCGTAACAATGTAGTACATTTCCATGAGGAACTGCGGCGTCTAGGGTTTTATTGAACTCCTACCGTCTCTCTTTTCAGCCCAGAGGGTCGGTTCATTATGTCTTTTGCCACACGCCGGCCTATGCAGGAGGCCGTCTACTGGCGGGGGCGGATGAGCTGGCGGGCCAACACAGGCTACGTAGCTCTAGCGGCTGTCCTTCTCGCATCGGCGCTGGCCGGAAAGCACCTACTCCTCGGCGCCGTCTTGCTGGCCTCAGCCGGGTTTGTGATGCTCTACGCCTACCTGCGTGTCTTAGCCACGGAGTACATCATCACATCTACATACATCTACGCACGCTACGGCGTAGTCGCCAGAGACATAACGCAGGCCCGGCCAGAAGCCGTGGCCGCCGTCAACGTGAAGCAAGGAATTTTAGGCAGGTTGTTGGGATACGGCGACATCATGTTCATGACCCCCGGCGAAGGCCGCGGCTTTATCATATTCAGAGGGGTCAAAAACCCGGTGAAGCTCAAGACGACGTTTTTCGACCTGCTGAGGAAAATAAAAGAGAAGAACCGCCTTGCGGAGCTCCTCCGGGAGTTAGAAAAAGAGTGCGACTTCGGGCGGCTTCCGGAGGAGAGGTGTGTATCCTTACGGCAGAAGTATGAAGAAGAACTGAAGAAGCTGGAGTAGCAAGACGTGCATGCCAAAAGGCACCGCCGACGTCGACGGGCCCCTCTCCGTCTAGCACACACCTCCCGCCTTCCACGAGCCTTCATCTAAGCCGCCTATCAAACGGTTCAACATGCTATGAAGCACAACACACATCATGGATGTTAGAGAGGTGGTAAGGAGGTTTGTAATGAGCTCCTTTGAGCACGGCGGGAGGGTTGTAATTGTGGCGCCCGCCAAGTATCTGCTGTTCAAGAGATTCGTTTTCTGGCCCTACACTAACGGCGAGACGCCGTCGCAAATAGTATGTGACCTGGCACGTTTCGCGGAAGTTGATTTGGTAACTACCTGGCCGAAAACTCCGGAGGAGCTTAAGCTAGTCTTCGACATCGCGCATTGCGTTAAGCCGCCTACGTCGCTTCCGCTCCGCCTATATTTAGCAACACAGATAACGCGGTTGCTACTTATTAATGAAAAAGAGGCCGTGGACGACGGACGTCTAGTCGCGAGGACGGAAGAGTTGGTAGAGGCAACGGAGAAAATTATCGCCGCCTCCAGACGAGTAGGAATTTTTGAATACGACGAAATACGGCATGAGTATTGCCGCCATTTCCGCTACTACGACGCCAGGTGTTAAGCTCCCTCTTTTTCCACGACCTTCACTCTTCCTAATTAGACACAGATACTCACCTTCCAGCGCGATGTCGTACAACTCTGTCCCGACAACGGTCGGCACAATTTTTCTATTGGACAACGCCGAAGAAGAACGACATAGCACAATAGAAAGGAAATTTTTTCTATTGGAATACGCCTAAGAACAACGGCATAATACAATAGAAAGCTCAGTTTCTCCATTGGACAACAGCGAAGTCCACGGGCTGATCCAATAGAAAGGTAAGCCTTTCTATTGGAGTATGCCGAGGCGGCTCGGCGTGTTCTAATAGAAAGGTAAACCTTTCTATTGGAGTATGCCGAGGCGTTTCAGTATTTTCCAATAGAAAAACCCTTTGCTATATGTGTAAAGCAGATTTTTCCGGTGTGACAAATGAACAGGCCGATCTTTCTATTGAAATATGCCGAGGCAAATCGGCGCAGTCCAATAGAAAGGCTCCTCTGGACTGATACATGTAACAAAAGTCAGCGGTCTTTGCACGTCCTCTCTCAACCCTCTACGATGCTTGTGGGATCTTTGCCGTTCCGGTTCAACATGCGATACTTTGCACAACTTTTCTATGGAAGAGGAAGCTGAGCGCGCGCTTAGAGCCGCCGTGCCCACCGCGTGGCTTGTGGCGGGCGGTGTGGCGTTTGCCGTCGTCAAATTCCCGAGGGAGCCTGAGCCGGGGGAGTGGTGGGTGGAGAAGACGTGGGTGGCAGTGCCGTGGATTTTTGGCAACGGCCTCTTCGGCGTGGAGGTGGTGTTTGAAGACGCCAGGTTTACGGCGGTGGCGTGTCCCCAATACGGCGAGAAGATGGTCAACGTGGAGGAGGTCCACATCCTGCTGAACACGGAGCCAGTAGTCGGCTTTAGGCTACACGACGGCGCCGTGCAGTGGCTCAGGGGATGGGCTCTGGCGCTGAAGGACGAGGCTGTGAAGAAGAAGGCGGTGGAGAAGGCAAGGCGCACAGAACACTGCCGTCTCTAAACCAACATCAGTCTTCTTTTTCCCAACGCCTCAAACCACCTCTTTTCTTGCATCTTTGCTGAATCGAAAATTCGGCCGCTTGAACAACTCAACATGTCGCTACCACATATCTATTCATCGTGTTGTCGGTTTTGAAAAAAGACATGGAGTGCCCAGCCTGCGGAGGCCCGTTGATAACCGACTGGGAGAGGGGGGAGGTGGTGTGCGCCCAATGCGGTTTGGTGGTGGCTGAGGCGGCGGTGGACGTGGGGCCGGAGTGGAGGGTTTTTGACAAGGAGGAGCGCGCCAGAACGGCGCCGCTTAAGCTGGTCGTCAAAACCGACATGGTTGCGAGGCTGGAGCATGGGGTTCAGTGGCTTAGGCTGGCGAAGTTCCACAGAGAGACGATGCACAGCTTCGAGAGGAGGCTCGCGGCAATTGGAGCAGAGATTAGGCGCGTAAAGGAATGCGCTGGTCTGGCACAACACGTAGCTGAGGAGGCTGAGACCCTCGTGAAGAGGTTTTTCAACATTGTGGGGAGCCTCCCGCCGGAGGTGGTGGCGGTGGCCGTGCTGTGGACAGCCGCGAAGGCGGCCGGCATGCCTAGGCCGCTGGGGGACTTTCTGAAGTGCAGTAAGGCTGATGAGGGGAGGGTGAGGAAGGCGGCGTGGAGGCTGAAAGAAGAGGCGAGGCTGGGCAGGAGGCCTATTGAAGACTACGTGAAGACGCTGGCGGCTAGAGTCAACCTGCCAGCGTCTGTGGTTAAGTCTGCGGTGGAGCTTCTGAAGAAGAACAGAAGGCTTCTGTCCGGCAAAAACCCGTGGGTTTCTGCGGCGGCGGCTTTGTGGCTGGCGTCGTTGAAGAAGCTGGGGCTTTTGAAGAGGCTGGCGGAGGCGGCTGGGTCGACTCCAGAGAGCATCAGAAACGCCGCCAAAAGGATGAGGGTATAAACACCCCCCTTTTTTCCTCCCTACTTTAGCAAAATTCACTTGGAGCGCAGTTCGAAGAAGCAGCAAGACGTATATTTACCTGTACGTTATGACCTCCATGGAAGAGTGTAGATTAAGGTGTGTATACGTAGACGGCAGGCCTTTGCCAAGAGTGAAGATATTACTACTGCGCGAGAGCATTGCCAGAGTGGTGGTGATTGTAGACTGCGATTTCCACGTGTTTGCATTCAAGGAAGAGGCGGGGGAATTCCTGCGGCAAAAACTCGGCATCGAAAACTTTGAAATAAGGCCCTGCCCACGAGAGTAAACACCCCTTTTTCTACAGTTTTCTAAAGAGGAGGGCCCCCCCGGCGAGATTCAGATTTCAGATGTCCATACTACTGGCACTTGTATCGTCGACGTTTCAACCCTCCCATGCCAGGAGGGCCGTCTCCTACGTTTTTTCTGTCTTTTTAAGATTTCTTTTGTCTATCAACGAACCTGCTATCGACAGAGCCTACCGCGCCTGCAGGTACTACAGGGATTGACTCACAGGTCTAATTAGACCTGTGAGCAAACACCTGTAAAGAAAAACTTGTAAGGTCTGAAGAAGTTGGCTGAGGTTGTCAGCACGACACTGGCAGGCGTGAGGAACGCCGCCCACAAGTTGAAGGTATAACCCCGTTGTGCGTTTGGAGGCGCCGGCGCAAGACCTGTCTAAAGCCGTTTCTCTACTTATAGCGCTACGCATCATTTTTTAAAATGGATGTACGGCGTATATATGGAGATCTACGTAGTGTTTAGGGGCAAGCCACCCGCCGAGTGGGCGGAGGTGCCGGGCGTGAAGGCGGTCTCGGCGGATTCCCTCACCTCCATAGAGGGGAAGTTCGTGCTTGTCGTCGGCGACAGAGAGCTGGCGGAGAGGCTTAAAGTCGGCTACCTCACGGAGGAGGAAGCCCGAGAGCTCCTAGACTACATAAAGAAGAAGTTGCGGGAGGCCGGTTGAACGCCTCCTTTTTTTCTGAGCAATTCTCCCTCCGCGGCCGCGCGCAGAGGGTTTGCGGGCACATCCCCGCAGGTGTTGATTCACAGGTTTATGCCTGTAAGTCTATCCCTGCAAGGAAATACCTGCAAGGGGAGGCAACAGCGAATTGCTGTGAGCGGTTGCCGCATCTCTTTACTCACCGTCCGCGCCCCGCCTAAGGATATAATCACAAATCATCTTATCAGCGTAATGTGGGGCATATATGGAAGACGGAAAATGTGGAACAATTATCCCTGTCAGT
>WYEI01000138.1 GCA_009903905.1 Pyrobaculum sp.
CCTTCGCGCCGTCTTTCTTGGCCTTCACCCGGTACCTCACCGCCCCCTCAACGGCGCCGCCCTCAACGTCTATGTCTACGTCCAGCCGCATGTGCACCACGTCGAAGTCATACGACCTGGGGTACCGGGGCAGGTATTCCGGGAACGCGAAGTCTCTCCCCACAAGGTGCTTCATAGCCCCCTAGGGGATGCGGTTTAAAAGTGTTGCTCAGAAACCGCAAAACTTTAATCCCAAGATACGTGGACACCTGGGCGGAAGGTATGATGACAAGGGAGCTCAAGGCAAAAATAGCGTACAACATAGCATGGCTACTCTATGTGTTGGGGATCAGAAACATTGCGAAGTTGCCGGACATAAAGCAACTATATGCAAGAGCCATGGCGGCTAAGTGGTGCGACAAGAAAGACAGGAGATTCTGCGAGCTCGCCTTCTACAAGCTCTACAACTACGACGTAGCTAAATATCTGCGTCCCGGCGAGACCCCCCTCATACTATCCCTCGCGCTATACGACGTCGAGCGCGGCGACGCTGCCCTCACGACGGTTAGGAGCTACGTGGAGAAGGGCGTAATGCCGGCTGAGCTTGGAATACTCACGGGCAAGGTAGACCTAGAGCGCATAATCCCCACGGTGGCGGGGCTCTTGAAGGCTGTTGGCGAGGCGTCGCCCGACTTCCTCGCCGCTGTTTGGCAGATGGTGGCAAGCAGAAGCAAGTTGTTGCCGCCACTTGAGACAGTAAGAGACAACGTGATACTCGGCGCTATATTGGCTGAGATGGAGAAGCGAGGATATGTGACGAAAGACGGAGAACGCTACAGGTTGACAGAGGAAGGAAAAGCCGTTGCGGCCGACGTGTGGATACCTCCAGATGTCGAGAGACTGAAGACACTTAGATACGTGACCCCGGCCTTCTACGCCGTCTTAAACACCTCGGCAAGTTCAGTTTAGAGAAAAAAGGAGGCTATTCTTTGACGGCGCCTATGGAGATGAAGGTCTTGGTTTCCTTCACGCCCTCCATGTTATTTATAGAGTCCAGCACCTTGTCAAGCACGGTCTCTTGCGTTATGACGGCTAGGTCGTAGTCGCCGGCGAGCCTAAGCGCCTTCTCGATGGGCAGTTTCTTGGTCGCGTCGTATACCTTGTCTCGGTACTTCGGCTCGATCTTCACCAGTATAATAACGTCGCTGGACTGACCCTTCAGAAGCCTCACGGCCTTCTCGGTGATGTCCACAAACTCGCGGCCAGTCCTGACAAGGCCAAGCTCCTTAAGCCTCTTGAGGTGTATGGCCAAGGCCTGTCTGGTCATCCCCAGCTCCCTTGCGATTTCATCCTGGTCTCCATATACTGTGTACACCCTCATGGGCTGGGCCCTCTGTAGCAGGTGGTTTAACAGTTGGTATTGGCGGTCTGTCAACTTGGTTTCCTCGGTCATAGTAATGGAGAGAATTTTAGATATTTAAATGTATCGCTAAATTGAAAGCATTGGATCTCTGTATTTTTTTAGTTAAGGAAAACGACGTAGAACACGCGGTAGGCAACGGCATGCCGCTATTGGTTGTAAATATATAAACTTTTCTCACAACCTGTAAAGACCACGTGACGCATCTTTACACGGCCATAGATTTATTTAGGAGACTGAACCAGCCGCATATGAAGCTTGTGGCCCTGCTTCTACTAATGTCAATCATGACTCTAGGCGCCCTGGTGGAGGTCCGAGACGCTTTCGGCTTCCCGATACCAAACGCCACCGTGTGCGTCTCTAACGGATGTGTTAAGACAAACGCCACAGGTATTGCGGAGATCCCCCTCGGCGTGGCGGTGGAGATATACCTCAACGATATGTTGGTGGGGAAAACTTACTCAACAGGTCACGACATCGTCACGATAAACAGCCTAGAGGCATTATCCATACAGCCAACGGAGGCCAGTGGATACGTTATAGTCAAGATGGTTAAATTTCTCAACGGGACGTATGGAGACCTTAAGATAGAGTTTAGAAACAACAACCTCTCGCGGCCTCTACCCGTAGGCAGTATAAATTATCACCTAGATATATACATAACAGAGGTAGGAAACTATAGACTTCCAAACGCTACTTTGCTTAAGACAGAGTTGTGGAATCCTATAGTGGACCTCGAGGCGGCTGGCCTTGCGACAAGTTGTAGAATAATTCTGGCTCCGCCCATCACCTCGGCGGTCCTATATGTAAATGGCCACGCCGCCACGAGGGGGGCGGGCAACTTGACCACCTACCTCATCAAGGGGCTGAACTACAGCGCAGTGGTCTACACCGAAGTACTCCTGCCAAACGGCACTAGCTACACCACAGTCTTCCAGCCGCAAGACTACTGCGGCCGCCTCTATGCCGTAAACGCCACTAGACTCACCATACGTGTCGTGGACTCCTTTGGAGCTGTGAGAGACGACTGGTTAATCAAAGCGGCTGGTCGCACCTATAGAGGTCAGGCGGAGCTCTGGGCCCTCCCCGGCGTGGTCTATAAAGTGGAGATAGACGCCGGCTTCACAAAGAAAGATGTGTCCATCGCCACGAGATATCCCTCCGAGACTCTCATAGTCAACATCGAAAACAGCTACCTAGTCCTCAACTACCTCCAGCCGCCGGCGAGAGTCTACATATTGGGCAACTACAGCGTAGTGGACCGCATGCCGCGCCGCGTGGAGCTCCCGCCTGGAAAATACACAGTCGTCGTAGACGTAGGAGGGAGAAACGTCACATACACAGTGACGCTTAGGCCAGGAGAAGTCCTGCAGTTGACAGTTGGGCTTTCCACATCTCCACAACAACAAAAGACAAACACAGATATGACCTACGTCTTCGTAGGCGTCATAGCAACGGCCATAGCGGCCACTGCGTTGCTTGCAATCAAAGCGACTCGCCGCCGTCCACAACTAACACGTTCCCCGTCACGTAGCTAGAGGCCGGCGAGAGGAGCCAGTAGATCGCCTCAGCCGCCTCCTTCGGCGTGCCCAACCGCTTCAATATAGTCCTCTCCCGAAACGCCGCAAGCTCTTGCGGAGAGACCCACCCGGTCCACCCGGTCTCAATGGGGCCAAACGCCACCGCGTTTACCCTGACCGGCGCCAGGGCCTTCGCGAGGCTTCTTGTAAGCGCCACAAGAGCCCCCTTGGCCGCCGCGTAGGGTATACCGTAGACATCGCCTATTAAGCCCGGCGTCGACGCGACCAAGACGATGGAGGAGCTGGGCGTTAGCCCAGGCAGAAACACCTTGACAACGTTGAAGCTCCCCACCACGTCGACGTTGAAGACATCTAGGAAGTCCCGCGCGTCCAGCTCCCCCACGCCCTTAACCCACAGCTTGGCATCGCCGTGGCCGTGCAACAGCGCTACGCCGTCTACCCTGCCCACCTCCTCAGCCGCCTTCCTGAGACACCGGAAGTCGAGCACGTCGCAACTATAGTGGACATCGGCGTCGGAAGGCCTACGCGAGATCCCAACCACGTAATCGCCGCGGCTTTTCGCCAGCCTAACCAAGGCCCTGCCGATGCCGCCGCTTGCCCCTGTAACCACTATCCTCAACGGCATAGCCGCCCACTAATTGGTCTAGCTACGCGAAAACTTGTGGTCGCCATGTCCGCGCCTGCGATGTAGAGTTATAAAGCTTTATAAAAAGACTGCGGAGGAGTACAGGGTAGAACCAGCCCCTTCAAGCTTCTTGAGGCGGCAAAGCGCTGTCTGGAGGGGGCGTAACTCATCAGAGAGGACTATGTTGATGCGTGTGAGAAGGTTTGGGCCGCGTGAGACACGCAACCGTAGCGCTGACCCTCAAAATGCTGGACAGGGGCGACCCGCCGAGGGAGCTTCTTGGAGGGTGTTCGTAAAAATGCATTTATTAGTCTCAGCGATGAAGAGGCGGAGAAATAGGCCGCATACTTAATCGATGTGAGGAGCAGACTGCACTGAGAGCGCTTCTACGGCTTAATACATGAGGAGCCGGTACGCCGCTCGCTCAGAGGGCTGGCAATACGTAGAACTCGTGGAAGAACTTGTCGGCAAGCATGTTGTGAGAAAAGCTACGTGGTTGAGGTGAATCACCTGCAGATCAGCGGCCGCCTGCAGTCTAGCTGGACATCTATGTCGCCTCTTCTGGCCTCGGTGATCATGTTGTGGTGTTCGTCCCGCGCCCCCCTGATGAAGGAACACATGTGAACCCCGCACACCTTCACCTTGACGGCGCGGGCCCTCAGCTTCTCCATGAGCAGATCCGCCAGCCACTCCGTGAACCGCTCCTGCATGATGGGCCTCGCGGCTGCCCACTTCACCAGCTTAATCACCTTGCTCAGCCCCGGCACGCCGTCCCCCGGGACGTAGGCAACGGAGACGCGGAGCAAGATAGGCAACAAGTGGTGTTCGCATATAGCCACGGCGCCTATGTTCTCAATAACCACGGGACCCACCTCGGCCTCGTACTCCAGCGGGAAAAACACCACCTCAGGTGGCGGCTCCCTAAGCCCCCTAGTCAGCTCCTCCATAGCCTTTACGAACCTCTTCGGCGTATCGGCGACGCCGGGCCTAGAAACGTCCTCGCCAAGATGCCTCAACAAAGCCTCCACGCCCTTTTCAGGCCTAAGCCTCTGCTCCCTTTCGGCAATCACGGCACGAACTCGAAACTACTATATTAACATTTGCCGCAAACAACGCGACCCCGCCATTCGAAACACCGCCTAAATGCGGAGGCGAAAAACACCGCCGCCTGCAGCGGCCTCTCCAGAGGCGAAAGGACAACCTGCGCCCAGTCCACCCTCCCCAAGGCCCTCCGCGACCTGAGGGCAGTCCTCGCCGCGTGGATGAGGAAAAGAGGCGGAAAGAAAACGGCCGCCGCCGTCCACAAGACGTAGTAGAGGGTCTCCACGAGCCACAGCCTGAAATTCGCCAGCTTAGCCGCCGTGGCCTGCCGTAAGAAGAAGCCCGACGCGTCCTTGGCTCCGTCCATCGGAACTAACACCGGCAGAACCTCGATGTCGCCGGCCACCGCCGTGAGGGCCATGTCGTCCACGGGGCATCTCTTAAGCGCCTCGGCCGCTGCCCTCCTCCGCGTAGCGGGGACCGTCATGGCCCCGCCGTAGAGAAACCGGGTCCGTCTCCACACCATCCAGTCGAAGCCCCCCAGGGAGAAGAGGTTCTGAAATCTGTCCAGCACCCAGCGGTAGGCCGTGGCGAATCTGCCGCAGGCCCCCCGAAGCGCCTCCAGCCAACAGCCGGGATAAGCGTCGTCGTCGATAAAGACGTAGAGATCTGCCTCCACCTCCTCCAGAGCCGTGGCCAGCGCCCCCGACTTGCCCCCGTACTTGTTTAAAACCCACCTAAGCCCCGCCGCCTCGGCCGCCTCTGCGTCCACCTCGTCGTCTACCACTACGTAGTCCACCACCCCCGCGAATCTCCGCAAATCGCGAGGTCTTCTGACGGGTAAAACCACCACAGCTCTACAGCCGCCGCTTGGCGTCGCACGCATAGAAGCCTCGGCGGCAAGATGCAAAAGCTCATAGGCCAAAATCGCCACAGCAAATATCCACATGGTCTGGGAGGAGATATAGATAAATAGTTTAGTTCATCGTTCAGATATGATCAAGTCAGAGGAGTATGGCTTAGTTTTGAAAGAGGAAAAACTAGAAGGCGGCCGCCGCGTTCTCGATCTTTTCTGGGGGCCGCAACACCCCTCCTCAGGACACACCCGCTTCATAGTGGAGGTAGACGGCGACATAGTGGTCAACGTCACGCCGGACCCAGGCTACGTCCACCGCACCATGGAGAAGCTAGGCGAAACACGGCACTGGATACAGAACATACCACTCTTCGAGAGGCTTTCTCTACCAGACGCCATAAACGTCACCTGGGCCTACTCCATGGCCATAGAGCGCCTAGCCAAAATAGACGTTTCACCCAGGGCTCAGTACCTCAGAGTCATAATGGCGGAGCTCAGCCGTATCTCTACACACCTCTACGACCTAGGCCTACACGCCATAATGATAGGCTCATCCACAGGCTTCATGTGGGGCTTCGGCCTCAGAGAGCTGGTGGTGCAGCTCTGGGCCATGGTTTCTGGCTCAAGGACAACCCCGACCTGGGTCCTCCCCGGCGGCGTTCGCACCGCGCCGCCAGACGCCTTCTACGAACAGACGAAGGGCTTTCTGGATTATTTAGAGAAAAAAATAGATGAGTTCGTCCGCATCGTCGTGAAGAACCCCGTCGGCTACTACAGACTCAAGGAGGTGGGCTACTTGAGCAAGGAAGACGCCGCGCGGCTGATGACCACGGGCCCCGGCGCCCGCGGCTCCGGCATAGACTGGGACGCCCGCCGCGTATATAAATACGGCATCTACGACGAGTTTGAATGGGACGTGTGTGTGGAGGACGGCGGCGACTCCCTAGCCAGGACGATGGTGAGGATATGTGAAATAAGACAAAGCGCCAGGATAATTAAACAAGCCATAGACCGCGCGCCTAGAGACGGGCCCCTCGTGGGCGAGGCGGTGCTTCACAGAATGCCGCCGAAGCAGAAGGAGACCGCAAACCAGCTCATAAGACTGGGGGCCCTCTTCACCTCCAGGTTGCCAGAGGGCGAGGGTCTCGGCATCACGGAGGGCGGCCGCGGCCGCTACTTCTTCCACGTCTACGGCGACGGCTCCGAGAAGCCGTACAGAGTAAGGATATCCACACCCTCTTGGCAGAACCTACGCGTCATGATAAAGGCCTTCATAGGTGCGAGGCTCATGGACCTACCGGCCATATACGGCTCCTTCGGCTACTTCCCGCCGGAGCAAGACAGGTAATAAATTAAAATAACCGATTTGGACATGTCCATGGACCTCTGGAGTCTCCTCCTCTCGCCCCGCCTCTGGTTTTTCATACTCATGTTCGCCGCGTCGGGGGCGGTGTTGCTCACTGTGGTGTGGTTTGAGCGCAAGGCAGCTGCGAGGGTGCAGATGCGCGTGGGGCCGTACCATGTGTCGCCACAGCTCGGCGGATACCTACAGCTACTGGCAGACGCCTTCAAGTTCATCATAAGCGAGCCCATCGTGCCGAGGGGCGCCCACAAGATCCTCTTCGTCTGGGGCCCCGCCGTATTCGTCACACTGGCCTTCGGCGCCTCCCTCCTCCTCCCCCTAACCCCCGAGCTTAGGCTGATAAAAGACCCCTCACTACTCCCCTACGGCCTCGTCTTCTCGCTCATGGTACTCCTCCTCGTGTCGATATCAGTTGTTATAATCGGCTGGTCTGTAAACAACAAGTTCGCATATATCGGCGCCGCGCGGGAGGCGTTGCTTGTGGCCGCGTATGAACTGCCCCTGATACTCTCCTTCCTGGCCATGGCCATACTCTACGGCACGCTGAACCCCTTGGAGATAGTCCAGAAGCAAACCCTCCTCGTCGGGGCGATCCTCAACCCCCTCGCCTTCCTCGTCTTTGTGGTAACAACCGCCATGGCCACCGCGAGATTTCCCTTCGAAATCGCCGACTACGAGGGCGACGTGGCCACGGGGCCCTACAGCGACTATGGCGGTATATTCCTAGTGCTTTCCTTCGCCGGCGGCACCTACTACGCCACCTTCTCCTACTCCTTCCTCGCCACCCTCCTCTTCCTAGGCGGCTGGGCGCTCCCCGGCTACGCCCCGGGGCCCTGGCCCCAGGACATGATAGGGCACCTAACGCTGGCCGTATGGGTCTTCCTCAAAACCACAGTGCTTATGTTCTTCTTCGCCTTCCTACGTGCCGCCATGCCGGTTTTGCGTCTCGACCACACGCTGGTTCTCGGCTGGCGCGGCCTGCTGACGCTAGGCCTCTTGGCGGTGCTGTGGTCGGCCGCGTTACGCCTGGCCGGGGCGGTGCCATGAGCGCCGAGAAGACAACGCTTAGGGGCGTGGTAAAGGCTACTATAGACGCATTGGCGGTGGCGGCTAGAAACTTCGTGAAACCTGAGAGGATAACCATCTACTACCCCTACGAGAGGCTGGACTACGGCAAGATGCGCGGCTGGATCGGTCTGTGGACTGAGAAATGCACCTCCTGCATGATGTGCGCCAGGATATGCCCCACAAACGCCATAAAGATGTATCCGGCGCCAAACGGGAAGCGTTACCCCGGCATAGACTACGGCCGTTGCATCATGTGCCACTTCTGCGTAGACGTCTGCCCCACAGACGCGCTCTACGGCACAGACATCAAAGAACTTACATGGTACGACTACAAGGAGATGATCTATACACCAGATATGGAGAGGGAGCCTCCCAAGATACAGGGGCCCTACAAATCTGTGAAGGTCGCCATTAAATATGTCGGGGGGATCCCGAAAAAGGTAAGGCTACAGGCGTAATACTTTAAAAGCTTTACCTACTTAAACATCATGATAGACCTCCTACTCCTATCGGTAGCCCTGTTTTTCGGCATACTAACCGTATACTCCAGAGACAACGTCTACTCGGCGGTGAGCCTCGCCTCGGCCGCCGGCGCCGTCGGCGCGTACTACGCCTACTTGGCGCAGTTCGCCCCTGCGTTTCTTGTGTTCGTAATCTACATAGGCGCCGTGATGTTGCTGGTCGTAATTACGGCGGCGATGTACGGAGGCGTCCAGAGGTGGGGCGGCAGATACCTCCTCGCCACAACCCTGGTCTTCCTCGCCGCGGCGGCCCTGGGGGCGTTTCTGTGGGGGGCCCCGCCGGCCAAGCCAACGCCGGTGCAACTAGGCGACCTCCTGCCAGCTGTGATGTTGCTGATAGGCGTAGCCGCAGTCTCCCTAGTAGTAAGCATCGAGGTGGCGAGGAAGGCATGAGCCCCGCGGTCGTCATCGGGTTTATACTAATTCTCCTAGGTCTCTACAGCATAGCGACTACTAGAAACCTCGTGAGGATCCTAATAGCCCTTGAGCTCGTAACTGTGGGCGCCTTCGCGGCGCTGGCGCCGCTGGCGTCGGCCAACCCCGGCCTCCTCTTCTATGGAGTCCTCATCCTCGTGATGATAAGCGTATCAGAGGCCTCCATATTGGCCGCGTTGATATATCGCACCTACGCCCTCACAGAAAGCACGGACGTCTCGGCGGTCGCGGGGGGTAGGGAGCCATGATAATTCTGTTCTCAGTCCTCATACCGATGGCGCTGTCGCTTGCGGCCTACGCGGCGGCGAAGAGGTCGCCCTACCTCGCCGGCTACATCTCGGCCGTTGCGTTGCTTCCTCTCCTAGTGGTTTCGGCGTACTCGGTCTTCGGGGGCGTGGAGTTCAGTGAGGGCACCTTCCAGGGGTTCGACGTCACGGCTTTTAGGCTAACACCCTTCAACGGAGTATTCGCCTTCACCGTGGCGCTGGTGGGCATCTTCGTTGCGCTATATAGCCCGCCGTATATGGAACACAGAAGCCACGAGCTAGGCCGCGACACGTCGATATTCTACCTCACCTACGGCTTCTTCCTCGGCGGGCTCGCCGGCGCCTTTGTGGCGGCAAACCTCATAATGGTCTATGTCTTCATCGAAATAGCCCTAATAGCCTCGCTGTTTCAGATACTCTACTACGGCTACGGCGACAGAGTCCGGATAACCATCATGTACCTAGTCTGGTCCCACGTAGGCGCACTGCTCGCCCTAGCCGGCTTCCTGCTCCTGTATCTAAAAGGCGTATACTA
>WYEI01000008.1 GCA_009903905.1 Pyrobaculum sp.
CGGCTATCAATGTCGCCAGCGCCGCCGTTTTTAGGAGCTGGGGTTTGGGCATGTCTCGTCGTGTGGGAGGCGTTATAAACCTCATGTACTCCAGGTATGAAAAATTTAAAAAGTGGATGTGAGGGCGCCGAGCGTCTTAGCCTGCTTCGCGGCGGTGGCGTCTGCCCGCTAGGCGTGTTAGGTGGAGCGTGGCTACTGTGGTGGCGTAGGTGATGAAGAAACTGGCCCAGTTGAGGTAGGTGGTCTCTGGGTTGTCGCCGATGGCGTAGAGCGCCCAGTCGGGCAACAAGTTGGCGAAGCGCAGAGGCGGCGCCGGCAGGAGAGACAGCGCCAGTTGCGCCAGAAACACAACGACGACGCCTAAGAGACCTCCCAGCCTCCACCCAGCCCAGAGAAGCCCAAGCCAGCCCCACGCCAACACATAGATCTGAGACGCAAAGAGAAGAACGACGCCCCACAAATCCCGCTGTGCAAAGAAGGAAAGAGCCGCAACCGGAAGACCTACCGCCGCCGCCGAAAGGGCGAAACGCCGGCACTCCACAAAAACACAGACAGCAGAAACAAAAGCCAAGACATACCCCACATTAGCTCTAACCAACTGCTGAGGGCCCCACCAAGGAGGCATGGCAGACGACAAAAAGACAAAAAACCCCGCAAGAAGAAAAAGAATCGGTTTCCAGACCAACATCTCAACTAATGGGGATGTAGTACCTCACCCACCCAATACCCCCGTAAGGCTCCGCCGGCCCGCTGAAGTAGCTAGACGAACTAAACCCGACATATGTAAAGAAGTTAGTGAGGATGCCATCTCCAGGGTAGACCCATAAGGTATTTTTGTAGGAGTCACGTACATACAACGATATGTAGTGTTTATAATCACTGATGGCAGGTGGTTCGCTTATGCCTACTCGTAATGTCGCACTAAGTATGAAGTCGTAGGAAGCGGCGCTGTAGTACTGGCCTAGGTAGCCAGAAGGCCCGCACGACCCTTGGCTACTAGGTGCCATCTGTATCAAGAGTCCCAGTCCCCACGTGATGAACCCCGCGACGGTCAAGCGCCAGTCGGTGGGCAGACCAAATACCGTTCGTACCAATTGTGTGGCCGTTATAACGTTACCAAACGTGTTGATAAAAGCGCCGCCTATAGACACAGCAGCATCAAGGAGAGGGTTTGCATTACCCCGAGCGACATACAGCGTAACTGTCTCTGCAAGGCCGTTGGCTCCGGTTTCTACGGCAAGACAAATATACTTAAGCTGAGTATAGGCATAGCCGTCAGTAGGTATATAGGCATAAGAGATATACGGACGCATGGGCTCGTGCGGTATCAACGCGGCGCCTGCCTGGGTGGTTATTGTCACGTACGCCACGGCGCGTATATACGGCGCCGTGTCGTTGTAGGGGTAGTACGACTCAGGCCACACGCTATATGAGAAGTAGTCCCTAGCAACTATGGGGGCTCGCATTTCTATGTAGGCATATCTCA
Source organism: Pyrobaculum sp. (assembly GCA_009903905.1). The sequence continues at coordinate 1,487 of WYEI01000008.1, forward strand.
TAAGCGAAGTTGGGTTCCAGTTCTGGCTGTTGTGGCTCCAGATGTCGGGCCATCTCTGGCCGTAGATGTACATGGAGTCGAAGGCCACGTAGACCCTCTCCGGGTACGAGGCGCTTAGGGGCGGGTTGAACTCCAGCACCAGCCAGATGGCTGTGGAGTTTCCGGCCAAGAAGGGCGCCGCCGCCGACTCGGGCAGGGCGCCTGTAATTCTGGGGAAGTAGTACCAGCCGCAGAGGTTTGAGACGTATTTGTAGCCGGTGGCCGTCACGGCGCTGTTGGGGTCTGCCAGGGAGTAGATCCTCACCGAGACGCTGGAGCTGGAGCTACAGGTGTAAACTCTCAGGTTCTCAATGACGAGGTTTATGGGCATCTGGGCCCCCTGCGGCACGCCCAGCCTGAAGAGGAGGCGGGAAACCCTTGTCCAGCCGTAGTCGCCTATGAACCTGTAGCCGGGTTGCCCCACCACCGACCGCCAGTTTGCTGTGAGGAGGGAGTACACCGAGGTGTCTGCCGGCGAGGGTCTGCGGTAGACCGCCGCTATGCTGGCGTTGACGAGGCGGTTGTAGGGGTTGGAGATCTCTGCGGAGAACCAGACGTATCTATTCGCCTCGTAGTCTGTGGTGGAGATCCTCAGCAGATACGCCCTCCCGAAGGGGGGAGCCTGCGTGACGACGTATCTATACGACGTGGGAGGAGTTGTGGTGGGGACGTCTGAGACGTAGATATAGGCGTAGACCCAGGGATCTCCCGTGTTGGTGAAGAACAGGTATATGTCGGCGACGCCCTTCCCCAGGTAGGCGTAGTTGGTGCGGCCTACCACGAAGTCTTTGGCGTTGGCGTCGTAGCCTGTGGCGACGAAGTAGGTCACCTTGGCTCTGGGGTAGCCCGCCACGTTGGCGGGCCCCGCCACCCCGAAGATGTAGCGGGCCCAGCTGTACACGGTGGTTCCCCACTTGCTTGTGTCTGTGTATGAAAGAGGCGCCGCGTCTCCAACATCCTCCGTCTCGGTGGCTTTGTTGTTTCTAGGCTTCCTCACATCCAGCGGCTTCCCTCTGTAGAAGTATCTCCCGCCGCGCTCCTCGGCGTCGAGGAAGACGTACACCGCGGAGGCGTTTGGAAGCTCGGTGGCGTTTCTGGCGAGCGCCAGCCTAACAACGCCGAGACCCTCCACCTCTAGATCCACGACCTTAGCCTTAATCCCCCTCGGGACAGCCGGAGGTTTTTTGCCGAAGTAGGTGCGGGGTATGGCCAAGTAGATGCCTTGCGGGACGTACATGGTGGTGTTTATCCCCAAGTCGGCGACAACCACCTCCCTCTCCACCGACAGCAACACCACCGGCGCGTGAATCAGAGTGGAGTTGAGAACCACATACGGCATATAAAACCCAGGGTCAAACTCTACAAAAACGTAATCAGCCACGTCATCAGGCATCGGACTGCCGCCGGCCCCTCCAGCCGCCAACAGCACCACAGACATAAACAACACAGCCAGCGCCGCTATTTTTAGGAGTTGGGGTTTGGCCATGTCTCCGCCATGTGGACGGGGTTATAAACCCCATGTACTCCAGGTATGAAAAATTTAAAAAGTGGATGTGGGGGCGCCGTTGAGCCGGCGTACGTACGACTAATGCGCCAGAATAGAGCCCACACACGAGAACGCCAGAATCCGCAGACAATCAATGAAAAAACGAAAAATAGGGGGGAGGAAAAAGTGGGTTAGTTTGTGGACCGTCTCTTGAGGATAAACATGGCGGCTATGGGCACAATGGTAGCGGCGCCGGTAGCGGCGGCGAGGAGCAACGGGGTTTGGTCGCGGCGTTCCGTGAGCCGTTTGAAGCCTGTCTTAGGCCAGAACTCGGCCACCATGGGGCTTCTGCACACACCCGCCAGCTCGACAAACCTCCTCACCACCTTCTCCGCAGTAGCCCTATCTGGCGGAGACGTCCCATTAGGATAGGGGAACACCAGCATATAGGGGCCTATTCTGTTGAAAGTCATCACGTGGATTATGCCCTCCACGCCGTCGGGAAACTCCCTAACTGTGCCCAGCTCCCGCTCCAGCGTCATAGCCGCATTAACCAACCTCCTCTCCTCCTCCTCGTCGGTCCAGTAAGGCGTTATGGCGATTAACGCCGGCGGGGTTCTGCCGCCCGCCGCCTCTCTTATGCGTGAGAGAATCTCAAAGGCCTTCTCCCCGCTACTTGACGATATCATAATGACATTTTCAGAGAAGACAAAGCTAGCCCGCGCATCTTTCTCCTCTTTCAGTATAGAAATCAACTGAGTTGCCGGCTTCTTTGTTTTATTTACTGTATTTAACGCCTCTGGGTAGCTTCTTAATACGGGCATCCCCAGTGCCTTCTCCAAGGCCCTTATTAGCTCTGTGGAGTTGTGAATATCCACCTCCACCGTGCGTTTTTCGGGAAGACCGTCGCCGGGTTTATAGATCTCGACCCTCCCCTTGAGGCGGGGTCCCAGTGCCTTGATGAAGGCGTCTAGCATCTCTTTGCTGTCCATAGGCGATGCTGGCATGCTCGTCTTCGGCACGTCGGTGTGGAGGAGAGGCGTCTTCGCAGTCTCGAAATCCTTAACCACGTAGACGTAGACGGAACAGCCGTCTACGTCCATCACGAAATCCGGCTTAGCCACGTCCACCAATGCAGTGAAGTTATATATGCTCACGTCCACCCACCTCGTGAAGTTAGGCGTAGCGCTCTGCGCATACGCCACGACGGACAAGACTACCAACAGAAGGACAACGCCTCTCATATCACCCACCGGTATAGATCTCCAGACCATAGTACTTCAAGGAGTAATCTGCGGCTTGAATTGCAGTATAGATAGGTCTGTCCCTTGGGGTGCCGCCTACGATTGTACCCACAGCCCTTACATAGCAATATGTATCATCACACGAATCAACTGTAACCACGATTCCACCGCTATCGCCTTCCTCAATATACAACTGGTAAATAGGTACCGTGAAAACTTTCCCCGAGAATCTAGGATCACGAACTAGTGTTATTTGTGAACTAGTACCTGTGCAGTATGTGCTACGGCCTATCTTGTAAATATTCGCTAGTGGGTCGTCCAACCAAACAGGTTTATCACTTAGCACGCCCTTCTTCAAACCAGGACAGAGGTCGAGGGGGACTCTTCCGCTTACGCCTCTGTCGGCTACTACCCATACCGCGGCGTCTGGCTTACTCATATCTGGCTCGTTATCGGCATTGTCGGTGCCGAGGTCAATCGAGTACCCGGCCCAGTTGTGATCTCCCCACCAGCTAAAGATTGGCTGGTATACGTTGTTTCCAGGCCCCGAGGGGTCTGTGCAGTGGCTAGCGATGATGAAGCCAAGAGAGCCGCCTGACTTTGGGTATACCGGTATCCCGGCGGAGCAGATCACGCCGGTTGATTTTGAGTAGATCTGCACGCCTGGATATACGGGATCCTCCCTATCTCTCAGCCCTGCGAACACAAATACTACGGTTAACGCAAGCAACAATACCGCTTTCCACATCATTACCCTTCTAGTTGCTGATTTTACGAGCTGGGGTCTAGGCATGTCTCGCCGTGTGGGAGGCGTTATAAACCTCATGTACTCCAGGTATGAAAAATTTAAAAAGTGGATGTAGCTGACGTGGCGGAAAACTGCGTATAGAGTTAAAGCCGTCTCTTGGGGATAGGTGCCGTCTCTGCGTCACGGCCGTAGCTACGTTGTGGACATGTCTCGCGTTTTGTTCTGGGCGGGACGCCTTGATGGGTTGAGGTCGGTAAGAACGGCAAGACATGCGATAAAGAGTACTAGTTTAGTCGCCAGTTAGTCTGTCTGCAGTTACGGCGATATTGATGAAGCTGGTCAGGGCCGTGCGGATGGGCGTGCCGCGGCGAAGTTGAAAAGAGCGGCATCGACGGGCGCCTCTGCCGCCGAGCTGGAGTGCGCAACGTTTTAGCGCAGATATGCCACGGCGCGAACCGGCGGTTAAGGCGAGTGCGGAGCCGTCATGATATGCAGAAGTTCGTGCAGTCGAGGTGGCGAATTTCATAAATGAGAGTGAAAGAAGATACTAAACAGAAAAAATGTTATTTTATTGGTTGTATGTGTATCATGTCTGTGTATTTCTGTAGTGTCTTCAGGACTGTTTCTACTTTGTCTTTTGTTACTATGGCCACTACTCCTTCTTTCCTTACGTTGTCTAAGGCGCATGCATCTACGACGTAGTGCCCGAACCAGCTGGGGCCGAGGGGTCTCAGCGGGAGCTCTACGTATCTGGGAAGCTCCACCGGCTTCACAGTCTTGTTCTCAGGGTAGATGAAGGCCCTAATAACCGCGTCTACAGCCACCTTAGGCCTCGGCGGCCCGTAATACGTCCCGTTGCAGAAGGGCAAAGCCCAGGCGGCGGAGGACAGGGGTATGTCGAAGAGGTACTGGAGTAATATCGTCTTTACCTCCCCCTTAGTCATCTCGTCTACTTCGTCGTGTTGTATCACTAGCCAAAGCGCGTCCTCTAGGGTGTCTCCTCTGAACCTCAGCGTCTTGGAGCCGTCGCGGTACACTAATACATACGGCCCGCCTGCCTGCTCCAGCTTGAGGCAAGGCGCATTCTTCACGGTGCCGTTGGGTAGCCAGATCTGCCTGCCTTCACAAGACATGGAAAGCATCCGCAACGCCGCAGATTTGCCGTCTTCTATCGCAATATTCACGCTCCCAACCCAAGAAGCCCACACGGCGTGCTTCTGAAGCTCCTCCAACGCCGCGTCTACGTTTCCAAAGGGCCCCAGGTATCCAACCACAAGATAAAGCTCAGCCCCGCGCCCACCAGCTCCTAAAACCACGGCGACGGCGGCGGCCGCCAGCACCACCCCGACGAAAATAGCCACCTGCCTAGTCATAGTAGAGCGAGAGCGTAAATCTTGTGTAGTAAGACGGCTGTACTATGCAACTATTTCTTACAACTACTGTGAGGGAGCCGCTGTAATAGGGATTCGGGTAGAAGCCTATAGACTCGCCCTCGCCTAAACACCCAGAAGCTGTTTGCACATAACCAGGAGCCGTTATTTGTACGACGTATAGAAGCTCCCCGCCTGCGGCAAAGGCTGGGGATGTACAGTACGTGTTGCTGTATGGAATTAGAGAGTTTACGTATAGAGACACGTAGTATGGCGAGCCCACGGAGAGAGGACCCCAACTTGCTGCAGTTGTAACGCATCCCTCTAGTGTATACCTAACTATAGTTAATGAGTATGTCACAGCTACCGCAAATACCAACACCGCCAGCGCCGCTATTTTTAGGAGCTGGGGTTTAGGCATGTCTCGCCGTGTGGGAGGCGTTATAAGCCTTATGTACTCCAGGTATGAAAAATTTAAAAAGTGGATGATGCAACTGCCGTTAGGCTGGCCTGTGGGCGGGCTGGTCCGCAACAGCGCCGGGCGGGGCCGGGTGGTTGCGGCGTGTGGGCGTGGCGGGGTGTAGAGGTGCGTCTGGCGTTTTTGGGCGGCGGGTCTGGAGCTACATGTGGCGTGAGGTATCGTCGTATTTACTGTGAGACGGTTGGTTGTGGAGAATGTGGGTCCTGTTAGGTTTGCCGAGCTTGAGTTGCCCCGTGTGTCTGTTGTGGTCGGCGGCAACGGCTCTGGCAAGACGACGCTTGCGATGATTCACTACTTGACTTTGTTTCAGGTGGCGCCGGAGGTGGCTGAGGAGGATGTGGTTTCGTTGGAGGTGGGGGAGGGCTACGTCGAGGCGGATCTAAGGGAGCACTTGGATGTTGTGTGCGGCTACGTGAAGGAGCTGATTAGGCGTCTTTTCCAGACGGAGCCTGGCCGTTTGATCTCGCAGGAGGAGGCCTCGGCGGCGGTGAGGGTTGAGGCGGGAGGGGTCCGGCTGGAGGTTGCGCTGGAGAGAGGAGGCTCTGTGGCATGCGACCTGTCGGGCGCCGCGGCGAGGAGGTTTGAGGTGAAGGTGGTGGAGACGGGCCCTGGGCCTCTTGTAGTGGGTTGGAGGTCATGTATTGTGGAGAGTATTATAAACCTTATGTACTTCAGGTATGAAAAATTTAAAAAGTGGATATGGGACGGCCTTAAGCTGGCTTGCGGGTCAAGCCCAGCGCTGTGTTGAAGATAGACAAGGCGGCGCGGATAATCTACGAAAACGACCTCCCCATAGACGCCGCCGCGGCGCTTAACGAAGGCTTCCCGACGGGGTTCAGGAGCTAATAGCCCAGGTGCTGGACCCCCGCTCGGCGTAGAGGAGCTGAGAAGGCGGAAGCGTTGCTAAGCCTCGGCACGTCGAGCTCCCTCGGCCCCCCGGAGGATTTGTCCACAGTGGAGGAGCTACAGGCTCGCCTCCGCCGCCTCCCACTCCACCCAACCACTAAAGTCAGCGTCTGGCCATGTGCGGTAGCGGTTTGTGCAGTCTACAGAGGGGGGACCCCTTCAGACCCGGACCCCAGCCACATAGCTCCCACACCCGTTGTCGCCTGAGATTTTTGATTTTCCAACATTAACGAAAAGCGTCTCTAAATTACAGGTTTGTCTCAGGGAAAAATTTTCTTTAGGGAAAAATCTACTTTCCTTTTCCCCTTTCGCCTCCGCCGCTTGCAGAACCGCCACTGCCTGCGTAGCCCCCTCGACTGCCCCCGGCGTTGCCCGCCCCTCCGCCGCTACCGCTGTGTTTTTTGCCTCCTGCGCCTCTCTTATCGCTTCTATTATGGATTTCTTGCCCTTGACGAAGTCTTTGATTATGCTGTTCCTAAGCGATGGGTCTACCCCAATTAGTTCTCTTAAGAGGGCGGCGGTGTTGTTTAGCCATTTAATCCGGTCCTCGGCCCACTGCCGAACTACACCAGCAATCTTCATTTTTTCAAAGTGGTCTAGCAACTGGCGTAGTCGTTCTCTTAATTTTTCTACTTCGTCAAGAGTCTTCTGGATGTCGGCATCGGACATGTTTTCTACGTGGCTCCTGATCTGTGCCTCTGCCCGTATCAACTGCTTAGTCGTGTTAAGCCACCTAATGTTGTTCTCAATACTCCACGTGGCTTTACTCGACGCGTTTACAGAGGCCAATAGATTTCTAACTCTCATCAATGTCTGGAGTCCACGTTCCGTGTTGTTGGCTACCTCCTCTATGCTCTTCGACGCGTTCAGTTGACTGTACACAGCGTCGACGGTTTTGTTTAGATGTTTACCTAGCTCCTTCACTGCGGCGAGGCGGATTTGTCTTATCTCTTCAAAAACGGCCCTTGGGTCGGATACGTTTAACATCTTTAGCTCCCCCACGCCCATCATAGGTAACGGCGCCACGCCGCCGCGGCCCACGATAAACGTCTTGTTGAGCTGGGTCAGGAGGTCTTTGCATTGAGGCAACGTGAAGTTGGCGCCGGTCGTGTTTATATACAGCTCAATAGCCTTACACTTAAGCCACAGGTGGAAGTCTCCGCTGGCCGTCGCGTTGGCCGACGCGGCTTGAGCGGCGGCCGCCAGGAGGAGCGCCGCCATTATGCCTATTCTTACTTTGGAATCCATAGGCCTATCTACGTGGGGGGATAAATAGAGCATCCTAGAAACTACGTGAGGAACAGAAGGCGCACATACGCGGAACAACGGCGTCTACCCGATCCTCCTGAGCCGAAACGCTTGACGTTTTTTCGAGAGGTGTCGAGGTGTTGTGTATGTATATATTCCCGACGCCGAGGCGGGTCTATAGTTTTGCCTCTGCTTTATACCGTCCTCTTCTTGCGGCGGCGAAGGCGGCTAGCCTCAAGGCGGCGCCTGTGCTGGCTATTAAGCCTCCCAGTGTCCCCAGCTCCGGCCGTAGGCCAGCCCAGAGGGCCGTTAAGGCGCCTAGAGCCGCCGAGCCCAATGCGGCAGTTGCGGCGAATGCGGCGATCTGCGCCCTGCCGCGTCTAGAGAGGGGGTATTCCATCTGGATGACGGTGCCGTCTGTGGCGTCGACGGCGGCGGCGTACCTCCTGCCTCCGTATTGATACTCAAGAGCCCAGACGGGGAAGTAGGCTATGCCCTCGAACCGCCAGGACACAGTCACCTTGGTCTTAAACACGGCGGCGTAGGCCTCCGCCTCTTCTACAACCTCGCCGAGGGTGTAGAAGGCGGATTCGGGGTCTAGGTCCGGCTGGTGGAA
>WYEI01000233.1 GCA_009903905.1 Pyrobaculum sp.
CCTTCGCGCCGTCTTTCTTGGCCTTCACCCGGTACCTCACCGCCCCCTCAACGGCGCCGCCCTCAACGTCTATGTCTACGTCCAGCCGCATGTGCACCACGTCGAAGTCATACGACCTGGGATACCGGGGCAGGTATTCCGGGAACGCGAAGTCTCTCCCCACAAGGTGCTTCATAGCCCCCTAGGGGATGCGGTTTAAAAGTATTGCACAGAGACCGCAAAACTTTAACCCCAGGTTACATGGACACCTGGGCGGAACGTATGATGGCTATGGGGCTTGTGGAGGACGTCCACTTATCGGTGAAGATGCCGGAGGGCGGAGGTGTGGGCTACGTGAGGATCCTTAGGGAGGGTTTGGCGTATGCCGCGTGGCTTTCCGTATACGGCTCTGGGAGGCAACGGGAGCTGGCGGCGGAGTTCGTGAGATACATACTCCAGAGGGCTTGGGAAGAGGGCGACGACATATACGAAAAAGCCGAAGAGATCGTAGAGGAGGGGAAGGCGAGGGGCTACCTGACGCTGAAGGGCTTTGAGAAGAAGGTCGTAGTGAATGGTAGAAAACACGTGGTGAAGGTCACAGGCGGAGATGCCGAGCTTGAGGAGAGCCAGAGCGGCGAGACCTTGCTGAGGATTTTGATAACGGCGGAGGTAGACACCCCCGGCGGCAGAGAGAAAGACGCCGAGAGACTCGCCGCCGTGGTAGAGGCGCTGATGGGCAAAAAGCCGAAGATACGCCGCATGAAGAAAGGCAGGGTGGTTGTAAAGTGCGGCAGAGAGCACCCAGACTGCTTCGCCCGCTACGTCGAACTTGCAGACGCCATAGAGAAGTGACTAGAGGAGACGGACCGGTGGCCCCAGCCTTCTACGTCGTTTTAAACACCTCGGCAGGTTCAGTTTAGAGTAAAAAGGAGGCTATTCTTTGACGGCGCCTATGGAGATGAAGGTCTTGGTTTCCTTCACGCCCTCCATGTTGTTTATGGAGTCGAGCACTTTGTCAAGCACAGTCTCTTGTGTAATGATTGCCAGGTCGTAGTCGCCGGCGAGCCTAAGCGCCTTCTCGACGGGCAGTTTCTTAGTTGCGTCATATACCTTGTCTCGGTACTTCGGCTCGATCTTCACCAGTATAATAACGTCGCTGGACTGACCCTTCAGAAGCCTCACGGCCTTTTCGGTGATGTCCACAAACTCGCGGCCAGTCCTGACAAGGCCAAGCTCCTTAAGCCGCTTTAAATGTATTGCTAAGGCTTGCCTAGTCATGCCGAGTTCTCTTGCAATCTCGTCTTGATCGCCATATACGGTGTACACCCTCATGGGCTGAGCCCTCTGTAGCAGGTGGTTTAGCAACTGGTATTGACGGTCAGTAAGCTTAGTCTCTTCCGTCATAGTAATCGTGAGAATTTTAGATATATAAATGTATCGTTGAACTGAAAGCATTGGATCTCTGTATTTTTTTAGTTAAGAAGAACGACGCAGAATACACGGCAGAGAACGGCACGCCGCTGTTAGTTGTAAATATATAAATTTTTCTCATATCCTGTAAAGACCACGTGACGCGTCTTTACACGGACATAGATTTATTTAGGAGACCGAACCAGCCGCATATGAAGCTTGCGGCCCTGCTTCTACTAATGTCAATCATGACTCTAGGCGCCCTGGTGGAGGTCCGAGACGCTCTCGGCTTCCCGATACCAAACGCCACAGTGTGCGTCCCAAATGGATGTGTTAAGACAAACGCCACAGGTATTGCGGAGATCCCCCTCGGCGTGGCGGTGGAGATATACCTCAACGACATGTTGGTGGGGAAAACCTACTCAACAGGTCACGACATCGTCACAATAAACCGCCTAGAGACATTATCCATACAGCCAACGGAGGCCAGTGGATACGTTATAGTCAAGATGGTTAAATTTCTCAACGGGACGTATGGAGACCTTAAGATAGAGTTTAGAAACAACAACCTCTCGCGGCCTCTACCCGTAGGCATTATAAACTACCACCTAGAAATATACATAACAGAGGTAGGAAACTATAGACTTCCAAACGCTACTTTGCTTAAGACAGAGTTGTGGAATCCCGTGGTTAACCTCGAGGCGGCTGGCCTTGTGACAAGCTGTAGAATAATTCTAGCTCCGCCCATCACCTCGGCGGTTCTATACGTAGACGGCCGCGCCGCCACGAGGGGGGCGAGGAACTTGACCACCTACCTCATCAAGGGGCTGAACTACAGCGCAGTAGTCAACACCGAAGTACTTCTGCCAAACGGCACTAGCTACACCACAGTCTTCCAGCCGCAAGACTACTGCGGCCGTCTCTATGCCGTAAACGCCACTAGACTCACCATACGTGTCGTGGACTCCTTTGGAGCTGTGAGAGACGACTGGTTAATCAAAGCGGCTGGCCGCACCTATAGAGGTCAGGTGGAGCTCTGGGTCCTCCACGGCGTGGTCTATAAAGTGGAGATAGACGCCGGCTTCACGAAGAAAGATGTGTCCATCGCCACGAGATACCTCTCCGAGACTCTCATAGTCAACATCGAAAACAGCTACCTAGTCCTCAACTACCTCCAGCCGCCGGTGAGAGTCTACATATTGGGCAACTACAGCGTAGTGGACCGCATGCCGCGCCGCGTGGAGCTCCCGCCTGGAAAATACACAGTCGTCGTAGACGTAGGAGGGAGAAACGTCACATACACAGTGACGCTTAGGCCAGGAGAAGTCCTGCAGTTGACAGTTGGGCTTTCCACATCTCCACAACAACAAAAGACAAACACAGATATGACCTACGTCTTCGTAGGCGTCATAGCAACGGCCATAGCGGCCACTGCGTTGCTTGCAATCAAAGCGACTCGCCGCCGTCCACAACTAACACGTTCCCCGTCACGTAGCTAGAGGCCGGCGAGAGGAGCCAGTAGATCGCCTCAGCCGCCTCCTTCGGCGTGCCCAACCGCTTCAATATAGTCCTCTCCCGAAACGCCGCAAGCTCTTGCGGAGAGATCCACCCGGTCCACCCGGTCTCAATGGGGCCAAACGCCACTGCGTTTATCCTGACCGGTGCCAGGGCCTTCGCGAGGCTCCTTGTAAGCGCCACCAGAGCCCCCTTGGCCGCCGCGTAGGGTATACCGTAGACGTCGCCTATTAAGCCCGGCGTCGACGAGACCAAGACGATGGAGGAGCTGGGCGTTAGCCCGGGCAGAAACGCCTTGACAACGTTGAAGCTCCCCACCACGTCGACGTTGAAGACATCTAGGAAGTCCCGCGCGTCCAGCTCCCCCACGCCCTTAACCCACAGCCTGGCATCGCCGTGGCCGTGCAACAGCGCTACGCCGTCTACCCTGCCCACCTCCTCAGCCGCCTTCTTGAGACACCGGAAGTCGAGCACGTCGCAACTGTAGTGGACATCGGCGTCGGAAGGCCTACGCGAGATCCCAACCACGTAGTCGCCGCGGCTTTTCGCCAGCCTAACCAAGGCCCTGCCGATGCCGCCGCTTGCCCCAGTAACCACAATCCTCAACGGCATAGCAGCCCACTAATTGGTCTAGCTACGCGAAAACTTGTGGTCGCCATGTCCGCGCCTGCGATGTAGAGTTAAAAGCTTTATAAAAAGACTGCGGAGGACAGATTGAACCAGCCCCTTCTTGAGGCAGCAAAGCGCTGTCTAGAGAGGGGGGCGTAACTCATCAGAGAGGACTGTGTTGATGCATGTGTGAAGGTTTGGGCCGCGTGAGACACGCAACCGTAGCGCTGACCCTCAAAATGCTGGACAGGGGCGACCCGCCGAGGGAGTTGGAGGGTGTTAGTAAAAATGCATTTATTAGTCTCAGCGATGAAGAGGCGGAGAGATGGGCCGCATACTTCATCGTTGTGAGGGGCGGACTGCACTGAGAGCGCTTCTACGGCTTAATACATTGAGGAGCTGGTACGCCGCTCGCTCAGAGGGCTGGCAATACGTAGAACTCGTGGAAGAACTTGTCGGCAAGCATGTTATGAGAAAAGCTACGTGGTTGAGGTGAATCACCTGCAGATCAGCGGCCGCCTGCAGTCTAGCTGGACATCTATGTCGCCTCTTCTGGCCTCGGTGATCATGTTGTGGTGTTCGTCCCGCGCCCCCCTGATGAAGGAACACATGTGAACCCCGCACACCTTCACCTTGACGGCGCGGGCCCTCAGCTTCTCCATGAGCAGATCCGCCAGCCACTCCGTGAACCGCTCCTGCATGATGGGCCTCGCGGCTGCCCACTTCACCAGCTTAATCACCTTGCTCAGCCCCGGCACGCCGTCCCCCGGGACGTAGGCAACGGAGACGCGGAGCAAGATAGGCAACAAGTGGTGTTCGCATATAGCCACGGCGCCTATGTTCTCAATAACCACGGGACCCACCTCGGCCTCGTACTCCAGCGGGAAAAACACCACCTCAGGTGGCGGCTCCCTAAGCCCCCTAGTCAGCTCCTCCATAGCCTTTACGAACCTCTTCGGCGTATCGGCGACGCCGGGCCTAGAAACGTCCTCGCCAAGATGCCTCAACAAAGCCTCCACGCCCTTTTCAGGCCTAAGCCTCTGCTCCCTTTCGGCAATCACGGCACGAACTCGAAACTACTATATTAACATTTGCCGCAAACAACGCGACCCCGCCATTCGAAACACCGCCTAAATGCGGAGGCGAAAAACACCGCCGCCTGCAGCGGCCTCTCCAGAGGCGAAAGGACAACCTGCGCCCAGTCCACCCTCCCCAAGGCCCTCCGCGACCTGAGGGCAGTCCTCGCCGCGTGGATGAGGAAAAGAGGCGGAAAGAAAACGGCCGCCGCCGTCCACAAGACGTAGTAGAGGGTCTCCACGAGCCACAGCCTGAAATTCGCCAGCTTAGCCGCTGTGGCCTGCCGTAAGAAGAAGCCCGACGCGTCCTCGGCTCCGTCCATCGGGACCAACACCGGCAGAACCTCGATGTCGCCGGCCACCGCAGTGAGGGCCATGTCGTCCACGGGGCACCTCTTAAGCGCCTCCGCCGCCTCCCGCCTTCTCGCCGCCGGCACCGTCATGGCCCCGCCGTAGAGAAACCGGGTCCGTCTCCACACCATCCAGTCGAAGCCCCCCAGGGAGAAGAGGTTTTGAAACCTGTCCATCACCCAGCGGTAGGCCGTGGCGAATCTGCCGCAGGCCCCTCGAAGCGCCTCCAGCCAACGGCCGGGATGAGCGTCGTCGTCGATAAAGACGTAGAGATCCGCCTCCACCTCCTCCAGAGCTGTGGCCAGCGCCCCCGACTTGCCCCCGTACTTGTTTAAAACCCACCTAAGCCCCGCGGCCTCGGCCGCCTCTGCGTCCACCTCGTCGTCTACCACTACGTAGTCCACCACCCCCGCGAATCTCCGCAAATCGCGAGGTCTTTTGACGGGTAAAACCACCACAGCCCTACAGCCGCCGCTTGGCGTCGCGCGCATAGAAGCCTCGGCGGCAAGATGCAGAAGCTCATAGGCCAACACCGCCACAGCAAATATCCACATGGTCTGGGAGGAGGTATAGATAAATAGTTTAGTTCATCGTTCAGATATGATAAAGTCAGAGGAGTATGGCTTAGTTTTAAAAGAGGAAAAACTAGAAGGCGGCCGCCGCGTTCTCGATCTTTTCTGGGGGCCGCAACACCCCACCTCGGGACACACCCGCCTGATAGTGGAGGTAGACGGCGACATAGTGGTCAACGTCACGCCGGACCCAGGCTACGTCCACCGCACCATGGAGAAGCTAGGCGAAACCCGGCACTGGATACAGAACATACCACTCTTCGAGAGGCTCTCTCTGCCAGACGCCATAAACGTCACCTGGGCCTACGCCGCGGCCATCGAACGCCTGGCCAAGATGGACGTGTCGCCGAGGGCCCAGTACCTCAGGGTGATAATGGCGGAGCTCAGCCGCATCTCCACGCACCTCTACGACCTAGGCCTACACGCCATAATGATAGGCTCATCCACAGGCTTCATGTGGGGCTTCGGCCTCAGAGAGCTGGTGGTGCAGCTCTGGGCCATGGTCTCCGGCTCGAGAACCACCCCGACCTGGGTCCTACCCGGCGGCGTCCGCACCGCGCCGCCAGACGCCTTCTACGAACAGACAAAAGGCTTCCTAGACTACCTAGAGAAGAAGATGGACGAGTTCGTCCGTCTCGTCGTGAAGAACCCAGTGGGCTACTACAGGCTTAAAGACGTGGGTTACCTGAGCAGGGAAGACGCGGCGAGGCTCATGGCCACGGGCCCCGGCGCCCGCGGCTCCGGCGTAGACTGGGACGCCCGCCGCGTCTATAAATACGGCGTCTACGACGAGCTGGAGTGGGAGGTATGCGTGGAAGATGGCGGCGACTCCCTGGCAAGAACCATGGTTAGGATATGCGAGATAAGACAAAGCGCTAAGATCATCAGACAAGCCCTCGACCGCGCGCCTAGAGACGGGCCCCTCGTGGGCGAGGCGGTGCTTCATAGAATGCCGCCGAAGCAGAAGGAGACCGCAAACCAGCTCATAAGACTGGGGGCCCTCTTCACCTCCAGGTTGCCAGAGGGCGAGGGCCTCGGCATCACGGAGGGCGGCCGCGGCCGCTACTTCTTCCACGTTTTCGGCGACGGCACGGAGAAGCCATACAGAGTCAGAATATCGACGCCGTCTTGGCAGAACCTACGCGCCATGATTAAGGCGTTCATAGGCGCCAGGCTTATGGACTTACCAGCCATATACGGCTCCTTCGGCTACTTCCCGCCGGAGCAAGACAGGTAATAAATTAAAATAACCGATTTGGTCATGTCCATGGACCTCTGGAGTCTCCTCCTCTCGCCCCGTCTCTGGTTTTTCATACTCATGTTCGCCGCGTCGGGGGTGGTGTTGCTCACTGTGGTGTGGTTTGAGCGCAAGGCGGCTGCGAGGGTGCAGATGCGCGTGGGGCCGTACCACGTGTCGCCGCAGCTCGGCGGATACCTACAGCTACTGGCAGACGCCTTCAAGTTCATCATAAGCGAGCCCATCGTGCCGAGGGGCGCCCACAAGATCCTCTTCGTCTGGGGCCCCGCCGTATTCGTCACACTGGCCTTCGGCGCCTCCCTCCTCCTCCCCCTAACCCCCGAGCTTAGGCTGATAAAAGACCCCCACGGTCTCGTCTTCTCGCTCGTGGTGCTCCTCCTCGTGTCGATATCAATTGTTATAATCGGCTGGTCTGTAAACAACAAGTTTGCATACATCGGCGCCGCGCGGGAGGCGTTGCTCGTGGCCGCGTATGAACTGCCCCTGATACTCTCCTTCCTGGCCATGGCCATACTCTACGGCACGCTGAACCCCTTGGAGATAGTCCAGAAGCAGACCCTCCTCGTCGGGGCGATCCTCAACCCCCTCGCCTTCCTCGTCTTTGTGGTAGCAACCGCCATGGCCACCGCGAGATTTCCCTTCGAAATCGCCGACTACGAGGGCGACGTGGCCACGGGGCCCTACAGCGACTACGGCGGCATATTCCTAGTGCTTTCCTTCGCCGGCGGCACCTACTACGCCACCTTCTCCCACTCGTTCCTCGCCACCCTCCTCTTCCTCGGCGGCTGGGCGCTCCCCGGCTACGCCCCCGGCCCGTGGCCCCAGGACATGATAGGGCACCTAACGCTGGCCGTATGGGTCTTCCTCAAAACCACAGTGCTTATGTTCTTCTTCGCCTTCCTACGCGCCGCCATGCCGGTTTTGCGCCTCGACCACGCGCTGGTTCTCGGCTGGCGCGGCCTGCTGACGCTAGGCCTCTTGGCGGTGCTGTGGTCGGCCGCGTTGCGCCTGGCCGGGGCGGTGCCATGAGAGCCGAGAAGACAACGCTTAGTGGCGTGGTAAAGGCTACTATAGACGCGTTGGCGGTGGCGGCTAGAAACTTCGTGAAGCCTGAGAGGATAACCATCTACTACCCCTACGAGAGGCTGGACTACGGCAAGATGCGCGGCTGGATCGGTCTGTGGACTGAGAAATGCACCTCCTGCATGATGTGCGCCAGGATATGCCCCACAAACGCCATAAAGATGTATCCGGCGCCAAACGGGAAGCGTTACCCCGGCATAGACTACGGCCGTTGCATCATGTGCCACTTCTGCGTAGACGTCTGCCCCACAGACGCGCTCTACGGCACAGACATCAAAGAACTTACATGGTACGACTACAAGGAGATGATCTATACACCAGATATGGAGAGGGAGCCTCCCAAGATACAGGGGCCCTACAAATCTGTGAAGGTCGCCATTAAATATGTCGGGGGGATCCCGAAAAAGGTAAGGCTACAGGCGTAATACTTTAAAAGCTTTACCTACTTAAACATCATGATAGACCTCCTACTCCTATCGGTAGCCCTGTTTTTCGGCATACTAACCGTATACTCCAGAGACAACGTCTACTCGGCGGTGAGCCTCGCCTCGGCCGCCGGCGCCGTCGGCGCGTACTACGCCTACTTGGCGCAGTTCGCCCCTGCGTTTCTTGTGTTCGTAATCTACATAGGCGCCGTGATGTTGCTGGTCGTAATTACGGCGGCGATGTACGGAGGCGTCCAGAGGTGGGGCGGCAGATACCTCCTCGCCACAACCCTGGTCTTCCTCGCCGCGGCGGCCCTGGGGGCGTTTCTGTGGGGGGCCCCGCCGGCCAAGCCAACGCCGGTGCAACTAGGCGACCTCCTGCCAGCTGTGATGTTGCTGATAGGCGTAGCCGCAGTCTCCCTAGTAGTAAGCATCGAGGTGGCGAGGAAGGCATGAGCCCCGCGGTCGTCGTCGGGTTTATACTAATTCTCCTAGGTCTCTACAGCATAGCAACTACTAGAAACCTCGTGAGGATCCTAATAGCCCTTGAGCTCGCAACTATGGGCGCCTTCGCGGCGCTGGCGCCGCTGGCGTCGGCCAACCCCGGCCTCTTCTTCTATGGAGTCCTCATCCTCGTGATGATAAGC
Source organism: Pyrobaculum sp. (assembly GCA_009903905.1). The sequence goes on from WYEI01000233.1 coordinate 8,926, forward strand.
GTATCAGAGGCCTCCATATTGGCCGCGTTGATATATCGCACCTACGCCCTCACAGAAAGCACAGACGTCTCGGCGGTCGCGGGGGGTAGGGAGCCATGATAATTCTGTTCTCAATCCTCATACCGATGGCGCTGTCGCTTGCGGCCTACGCAGCGGCTAAGAGGTCGCCCTACCTCGCCGGCTACATCTCGGCCGTTGCGTTGCTTCCTCTCCTAGTGGTTTCGGCGTACCCGGTCTTCGGGGGCGTGGAGTTCAGGGAGGGCACCTTCCAGGGGTTCGACGTCACGGCTTTTAGGCTAACACCCTTCAACGGAGTATTCGCCTTCACCGTGGCGCTGGTGGGCATCTTCGTTGCGCTGTATAGCCCGCCGTATATGGAACACAGAAGCCGCGAGCTAGGCCGCGACACGTCGATATTCTACCTCACTTACGGCTTCTTCCTCGGCGGGCTTGCCGGCGCCTTTGTGGCGGCAAACCTCATAATGGTCTACGTCTTCATCGAAATAGCCCTAATAGCCTCGCTGTTTCAGGTACTCTACTACGGCTACGGCGACAGAGTCCGGATAACCATCATGTACCTAGTCTGGTCCCACGTAGGCGCACTGCTCGCCCTAGCCGGCTTCCTGCTCCTGTATCTAAAAGGCGTATACTA
>WYEI01000289.1 GCA_009903905.1 Pyrobaculum sp.
CTCCCCACAATCTCGACGTAATCCCCAGGCTCGATGCCGAGCTTCTTCATAATACGCACAGGGATCCTAACAATACTACGCCCAACGTCCCGCGACCTGGCCTCGGCGACCCTCAGAATAACCTCGCTGGACATGTCTTGAAAACTCGGCTTGAGTATAAATATTGTCTACCTGGCTTTTCGGAAACTCCCTGAGGCTCACTGGCCCGTCTCCTCTAGCCACTTCTTTATGGCGTCTGCGAGCTCGGCGTAGCGCTTGAAGCCGTGTAGATGTGCCCTGCCGCACTCGATCTCTATGGTGCCGTCGCTCTTCCGGCGCATCCTCGGCTTCTTGCCCGTCAACGCCTCTATAACAGCGGCGAGTCTCTCGGCGTCTGCCTCCCTGCCGCCGGGGGCGTCGGCCCTCGCCACGGCGAAGCCCTTAGCCGCGTTGGTTTCCCCATACCTGCCGAAGGCAATCTCGTACTCGCGCCTTACGCCGTCCACCTCCGCCGCTATCCTAATCCTCAACAACTTCTTGCCGCCTCTGCCCCTCTTGAACTCAGCACCTCCGTCTATCACCTTCACCACGTATGTCTTGCCATCTACCTCGACCTTCTTCTCAAAGCCCTTCAGCGTCAGAGAACCCCTCGACTTGCCCTCCTCTACGATCTTTCTGGCTTTTTCGTAGACCTCCTCGCCAGCCTTCCTCGCCCTCTGGAGTATGTAATTTACGAACTCAGCAGCCAGCTTCCTCTGGTCTTCAGAGCCGTATACGGAGAGCCACGCGGCGTAGGCCAAGCCCTCCTTGAGGATGTTCACGTAGCCCTTCCCGCCGCCTTCGGGCATCTTTACCGAGAAGTGGACGCCCTCCACGAGGCCCCTATCCCTAAGCCGCTGTGCCTCTCGCTCTATGCTGTCGGGGTTGGGGGATTGGAATTTGATTTCAAGCGCGCCGCTACGCGTAAGCCTCGCATGATACTTCGGCCCGCCCTCCCTCAGCACGCGGCCCTCCTCCAGCTTTTCCAGCCAGCGTCTGGCCTTTTTCTCATCTACCCAGCCCTTTTCGAGAGCCTCCTCCACGACTTTTCTTATGGCGTCTCTAAGCTCCTCGCGCCCAGCCGCAAGCACGTCGGTGGTTGCCCAGACTTGCCACACGTTTCTGTCGCCCACCTTCTTCACCTCGGCGCTGACCCCTGCTAGCCTGAGTAGACGGGCCGCAAGCTCGGCGTGGCTCCGATCCGACGAGACGAAGTGGAGCTTGATCGCCTTCTCGCTCAGATATACGTTGTATTTGACGGCGATGCTGGCCTCTGATAATCAAATCAGCGGCGACGAGACCGCGGGGGGTCAGCCTTATGCTGTCTTTGTCGAGCCGCACCTCCACTGGCCACCTTCACGAACTCGTCGAACTTTTCGCTTAAATACTCTCCGCCGGCCGACGGCGCAGAGACGGCGAGGAGACGCATAAGCCCCGCCGTGTTCTCGCCGCGTGCGGCTATGTAGTAATACCTACCCTCCTTCACGTACGTCCGCACGCCGAACTTCAGTTCGTTTGACAGAAGCTGGTTGAGCAGGTGCAGTGTGGCTAGGCGCAGTAACGCGGCGCCTCCGCCAAGCTCCCCACCGACAGCCAGCTCGACCTTATCGGGCCCCACCGCGCCGTCTCCCGCCAGCGCGGTTGCATACATCTCGCCGAAGAGGAGCTTGGCCCTCTCTCTGTCAAACTCGCCCCTCAGCGCCTTGTCCAGCATTATCAGCTCAAGGGCGGGCTCCACAAACTTCCTCACCACAGCATCCCTAGCACAATCCCTAGCCAAGCTGGGTGTTTTGCTATCGCTACTTAATCAGCCATGAGAAGGTTTAAACAGTTTTTCGGCGCCCAGTTGGCTAAGGCGCCTCACAGATAGGTATACTTTTAAATAAAATATACATAGCTTGCTATGGATTATCCCGCTGTAGTTATACTACCACTACAGTACCAGTCACATTTCCTTGTCGCTGAGATTTCTGTCTCTCAGACAAGGGGAACAGCTGTAGACGTGAAAAGCGTAACGCCTAAGGTAGGGCGGTAGTTATGTTGACTTGTGTAGACATATGCTCATCTGTGCAGGATGAGGCGGAAAGGCGCAGGTGCATCGAGAGGTGTGTTTCCATCGCCAAAGGTGGGCATGCGCCGCCGTCTCCTCCCTCGTGTATGCCTGCCGATGCTGTCTATGAGCTTAACGAGTTTATCGCCGCCTATAGGAGGACTCCTAGAGGTTTTGATGATTGGCAAATAGCATCGCGCATAGCCAGCGTCGTCGCATCGGCGATCAAGAGATGCGAGATGGACAAAGTCGTCGAGTACATATCCGCCGCGCTGGACGCCGGCGGCATAGACAGATACGCCATACAAAGCGCATACATCCACGGCCTAAGCCCAAAGGTAGTCGAGGCGCTCTACCACGTATTCCCAAACATGACGCCACGCATAGGTGTCAACGCGCCGATCATCATCCCTACAACGGAGCCGCCTCCAGCAACCACAGAGATAACGCCGCCACCCGCCGCCACGGCAAGGGAGGAGATAAAAAGCATCCTCAAAGAGCCGCCTGTAGCCGGGCCAGGCGAGGTTGTCCTGCGTGTGGGCGGTTTGGCCGAGTACGAGACGCATCTCGGAGTGGTCAGACTTCCCCTCTCGGCAATGGAGAGACTAGGTCTAAAGCCGGGTGACTTCGTCGAGATAATAGGCGCCACGTCAACGTATGCCGTGGTCCAGCCTACTGAGGAGGAAGACGTAGTGAAGATGGACGAAGTCACGAGGTCTAATGTCGGCGCCGAATTGGGCGATTATGTGCGTATAAAGAAGGCGGTGTTGCCGCCAGCCGAGAAAATTGTTCTTAGAACAAATCAACCCGTAGACGCCGAATACGTCAAGAGATACTTGCTCTTCAAACCACTTGCGAAAGGAAACATTACTGCTGTTCCCCAACAAGACAAAACTGTAAAGCTCAGAGTTGAGGACGTAGTCCCGGCCCCAGCCGCCTACGTTCAGCTATCCACCAAGATAGAAATACAACATGACAACACGGCGCACAGTAAACAGCAACAGCCAGAGGTAGGCGCGTCGCCGGCGCCGGAGGCGCTGTTACAAGTATTTAATGCAAAGAAGCAGGATTACGGTCGCAGTACTGTGCGCATCCCTGTCCGCATAATGAAGAAGCTTGGCGTTGAACCTGGCGACTACGTAGAGATTGTGGGAAGGAAGACCGTATATGCCCAGGTGTGGCCCGTCTACCCAGAAGACGAAGATAAAGATGTGATACTGGTAGACAGCGTAATTAGAAAAAATGCTAACATGAACATAGGCGACATCGTAAAGGTGAAGAAAGCGGTTCTAAGGCCAGCCCAAAGAGTAGTCCTCGCCCCTACTAAGCCTGCTGAGGTAGATCCTGAATACCTAAAGAAGCAGATCCTCGGCAGACCCGTCGCAAGAGGACAAATAATAACTATGCCATTCTACGGGGATGTTATTAAGTTTGTAGTACTGCGGGTACAGCCAGAACCTGCGGCCTATATCTCGATAGACACCGATGTGATTGTTGAAGCCACCAGGGCAGAAATACAGCATGACGGCGCTACGTACAGCGAACATCGACAGCCAGAGGTAGGCACATCACCGGCGCCATATGTGCTATTAAAAGTCGCCGAGGCTAGATCACGCGACATAGGCCGTAGCATTGTCAGAATCCCCGTCCGCATAATTAAGAAACTCGGCATTGAGCCTGGCGACTATGTAGAGATAGTGGGGAGGATGACCGCATATGCCACGGCGTGGCCCGCCTATCCTGAGGACGAGGATAAGGACATAGTGCAGATGGACGGCATAATTAGGCAAAGCGCTGGCGTTGGCATAGGCGACACCGTTAAGATAAAGAAGGCGGCTCTAAAGCCAGCCCAAAGAGTAGTCCTCGCCCCCACCGAGCCCGTCAGAGTAGATCCTGAATACCTAAAGAAGCAGATACTCCTCGGCAAACCCGTCGCAAGAGGACAAGCAATAGACGTACCCTTCTACGGAGGCGCCATTAGGTTCGTGGTGGTAGAGGTGCAACCGGGACCTGCGGCTTACGTCTCGATAGACACCGACGTAATCATCACAGGCGTAGAGAGGACGTCCTCTTCTGGGGGCTATTCCAAACCATCCGCCATCGGCTTGCCCAGTAGAGAACTGTCTGCAGGCAAAGAACTGTTGCTTGGAACTGCGGATTTGTTCAGGGCGTTTGGCTTCTTAATGTTGTTCATATCGTTTATCTATGTGGCCACCAACTACGACGCCGTAGGGTTTAACATGCCCATATTCATATCGACCGTAGGCTACATCGTATCCGCCCTTATTTCGCCTATTGTGTTCACTTTTGCGGATCGAAGAGCTTGGGCTTCTGCTTTGATAGGCATTTTGGGCATTATTCCGCTTTTTGCCATTATGTGGAAAGTATCAAGTGTCGACTTGGCTGATCTCTTCACTTTTGTAATATTATGGCTTAGCATCTCGGCAATCATATCCATGCAGGCATACCTAGAGGAGTGGGGTACGGGACGGTTCTCCACAACGTTGGCAGGCGTAATCGGAGTGGGCTATATAGTGCTCACGATAGCCAAAACAATAGATGCAATAAGACGCTACACAAGGGCGGTGTATACACTACGTAGTACCTGGCAACATAGGTGCTGTTCCAGAAGTAAGACGTCGCCATAGCCACGTAGTTGTGGCAGGGATCAAGCAGAGAATCTCTGTGGCCCCACATGGAGAGCGCATCGTCGAATACTAGGTTGTATATGGCATCGCTGTAGTTAATCTTTGCGATTCTGGCAGATGGTCGGCCACTGCCTACTGTATACACCACAAATAGGTTCTCCTCCACTCCGTATAGCCCGCCGTCGAGCCGGGTGTACCAGTAGCCCGGGTGCCTCCCCTCTGAGTCGTAGTGGCTGAACAAGTTCGTGCGGGCGAGGTACTCCGCCTTAAACCTAGCAACGCCGAGGTCGATGAGTTGCACAGGGGGAATCCCCTCTTTGCTTCTGATGCGGTTTAGATACTCCACCGCCTGTAGCTTAGAGGCTTCGTTCTCTGTTTCAGGTATTTGAGAATGTGTCTTCGTCGTTTGCATCGCAGGTTGAGATGTTGCTTCTATCGTGGACTTAGGAACCCGGAACGTTTCTTGGCTACTCGTAAAGAGAGAAATCGTCATAATTATTGCAACAGCAATTCCCAAAGCTAGCAGTATTCCGCCAATAATACTCTCTGTCTTGTTCCTCCTACGCGGGTAGCAGACTAGGTAACCATTCTTCCGTTTGCACTCAAGCCTACTCATGTTACGGGAGCTCGGTTGCGCTGTCTACGTAAATCACGTTAAACGGCGTCATTGTGCTTAGCTGGCGATCAACTTTCTCGACAACGTTATACGTATCGATAATGACGTAGAAGTCGTAACCGTCATAGGAAGACTTTGATAACGTCATAACATGTATCCAATTTATATCATCACCGAGCTTATTGAGCATATCATAAAACGTGGCGTTAGGGTTTCTGGAAGAACGGAAACGCACTACAGGTACAAACGAGTCACGTCAAAAGGATTATCCCATCTCGTACCTATTGCGGCGAAGGAGACGTCGAACCCTGCATTTTTAAGTAGGGCGGCTAGCGAGAGGGCGTAGAGCATCCTTGTGTCTAACTGCAGTTGTGTAGAAGAAACTGATGTGCGGAGCTGGTGCATAACCTCATTGGCCAGCTGTTGCCGGTTTTCAAGCCAATTGCTATATATAGCGAAAAGACGGAAGAAGTCGCGAGAAGGCATGCCAGGGGTCCCCACGATGTAGGGCGATGCGGGATTTGGGGGGACGCTGTCGTAATAATGCCAAGTCTTGAAGTATTGATATGTGACTTTGAAATTGCCGACGTCGCGTGCAAGGTTGTTATGGATAACTAATACATACGTCCCGTCTCTTGGTGGCATAAACATAATACGTCCGTAATCAGACCACAACGGAGTCCCGCCACGCCCCATGCGCCACTTTTCGTATTGGTCAGGCGTAAAGAAGACAATATAAAGAGACTCAGAGGTTGAAACCATTACGACTTGATGTTTATACAGGTAAAGGTCATAATGGTAGAAGTAGCCAGAAGACAAGTGGTCATACGTGTAGGTATACGTCCGCATGGACGTCCATTCGTCTTTGACTTGTGATAAGAATATTACAATCGGGAACGTCGCAATATTGTTTAGGAAAGACTTTGCCTGCTGTACCAAGTCATAGCCGGCATATACTTTGTTCCTCAGCTGTTGGTAAGTGGCGTTGAGTTGCGTCAGCTGGTTAATCAGCTGGTTCTTCTGGGTCTCAAGTAGCGCGAGCTGGATCTTGCTTGGCTTAACTGCGCCTGGGCATCTCTTAGCTGTTTTTGAGTCTGCTCCAGCTGGTTCTGCGCGTCTTGTAGCTGTCTTTGAGTCTCGGCTAGCTGTTGCGATGTTTTCTGAAGTAGTGACAAGTTGCCCTGCAGTTGCTGAGTGAGGTAGTTCACCTTTCTCGTTAGCAGCTTGTTGTCCTCATAGGCGCCATACCACAGCACAGCGAAGACCGCCGCCAGCAGAACACTCACAACCAGCCCGGCGATCAAACCTGTGTTTGTTTTCATGATTTATTGATAAAATAATGCTCTTAAATGTTGCCTTAATTGCTAATTAGTGCAACATGGCCTAGGCAGAAAAGCCGCAGTGGTTGCCGCTAAGACGGCGGAACCGGGGTGGGTGTGTTGCCGCGTCTGCTCGACAGACCGGCGTGTCTAGCCGCGACGCCTATCTGTTCTTAAATCTGGTGGAGGATGCCGCCGTGGTGGCTGGGCGCTTCTTGAGGGATTCCGCCGCGGCGAGGCGACGTCTCGCCGTCAGGAACTGCATATTCGCCGACATGTCCTACGTCGTGATGATCCCGGCAGATGCCGCCAGAGAGGCTGAGCCGCGGAGTGTCGAGTCCTGTTCGGCGCAGAGGCGCGACGCACAGCCGTAGACCTCGACAGACCAAAGGGACGTCTGGGCGCCTTCTTCGAAGGGGAGCCACGTCGCTGATAATCCTGAGGAGGCCGTCGAGCTGGCGGGGCGGCTGGCTCGGCTCCAGCCGTCCGGCTTAACGAGCTGTTCGACCACGGACGTTGAGATGAGACCCTCAGCTACGCAAATCCCGAGGATGAAAAACGCCACAATCCAGAGTGCTTGAGAGTCATGAGAGATATGGCTTGTGCAAGACGATCCGCCGACGACTCAAACGTCTCTTGTCATGCTACGCGAAAATCTATGCCCTAAGAAGACGTCAGTTGCGCCTTGAAGCATTCCTGACCCCCGCGGCAGCACGCCGCCGGCCTCATGCCAAAAATAGACTTAATGGCGCTAAATGCCTTTGGTTAGGCAGGGGTGGCACGTCTGAGCTATTCCTCTCTCGTATAGGGGCTCCAGCCTGGGTAGTTTGTAGTAGCGCTCAAGAACCTGGTAGGACACGATCTTGTTCAACAGCACATACGCCATCTCCCTAGCTAGCCCTTCGGGTGTCGGGGTATAGCCAGTCCTCCTAGAGTGCTCTTCAACAACTAACAATATCATTCCTAAACCTACCACCAGGGGCTGTAGCGTCTTGGATGAGTGGCGCTAGGAAATCCATGAAGCCCCTGAAATCCTCTATCAGAACCCAGTGTAGCTCTTGCCTTCTCTCCTTGACTCCAAACTTTTTAGCGTATATCCCCGTGCGTTGAGTAGGCGCAGATAGCCTTCACCAGAGGTCAAAGTTGTCACGCCTCAAGGAAGTGGTCTTTGAGCTGTTGTAAGGCGTCGTAGATGTGCTACACTGTCTTTTGACCCAGCGCCGCCAGCTCCGAGGCGGCGGCCAACAGAGAGACGTATCTATGCGGCGCCTTCTCGCCCAGAGGACACAACGCCTCCAAAACCGTCCACGCCGCAGGAGGGGCTATTCGTTGCACAGAGGCAGAAGCCGCCGTTAGGTGCAGAGCCGCCCTCGACGTGGGCGTAGAGGCGGTTTTTGAAGGCGCGGCGCCGGGCTACAGACTTGAAAAGACGGCTCGGGCAGGCAAGACAGCAGACGCCGGCGCAGAGGCCGCGGAGAAGACAGCAACAGGTGCAGAAGCGGCGGGCGTTGAGCGCAGAGACGCCGCGGTGCGCGGCGACGCGGTGGAGCGTCTTTTGGAGGAGGTGAGGAGAGAGTTTTCCGGCCTACCTTTCGACGTCGGCGTTGAGGACGGCCATGTCTACGTGAAGAGGACCGCGCCTATGGACCAGAGGCAGTTCAAGAAATACACCGAGGTGTGTAGGAGGCTTGGCCTTAGATTTGACCGGAGAGAGGAGAGGTGGATCAAGCCGCTGGAGGAGTTAAAAACCACTAGCCTATCCAGTTGACCACCTCAGCCTTCCGCACGTACAGGACAAGCCCTCTCTCGCGGAGCGTGTATACCGCCTCTCTGACTGCGGCGACTGCGCGCCACCAGGCGTCTGTGCCCGGCGTGGGTGGAGACACGACGCCTTTCACCACCTCCGCGGCGCCTACCTCGGCGAAGAGGTCTAGCCTACGCCGCGTAAGGTCGAGCGTGAGGCGGAAAAGCCCCACGCTTCTGTGTCTGCACAGGTATGCGGCAATGGTCTCTATTAGCCTTTCCATAAAGAGGAGGGGAGTGGTGTGTGGGTCGGGTGGTGGCCTCGGGTGTCCGGTCTGTGGGGGTCGGCTAATAACCGACCTGCAGAGGGGGGGTGAGTGCGCAGTGTGGGCTGGTGGTGGCTGAAGAAACGATAGACATGAAGCCGGAGTGGAGGTCTTTCAACAAGGAGAAACGCGTCAGGACGGCCCCGCTTAGGCTGGTTGCCAAGACGGATATGGCCGTAAAGCCGGAGCATGGGGCGAGGTAGCGTAGGCTGGCGAAGTTTCACAGAGAGACGATGCACGGCCGGGAGAGGAGGCTGGTTAAAATCGGAGGCGAGATTAGGCGCGTAAAGGGATGCACTGGTTTGCCGCAGAGCGTGGCGGAGGAGGCTGAGGCGCTTGTGAAGAAGTATTTCGACGTTGTGGGGGGCTTTCCGGCTGAGGTGGTGGCGGTGGCTGTGCTGTGGACTGCGGCGAAGGCGGCCGGCGCGCCGAGGCCGCTGGAGGACTTCCTTAAGTGCAGTAAAGCTGAGGAGCGTCGGGTGAGGAGGGTAGCGTGGAGGCTGAAAGAAGTAATGAGGCTGGGGAGGAGGCCCTCTGTAGAGGACTACGTGAAGACGCTGGCGGCTAGAGTTAATCTGCCGGCGTCTATAGTCAAAGCCGCGGTGGAGCTTCTGGAGAGGAATAGGCGTGTTTTGGCTGGTAAGAATCCGTGGGTTTCTGCGGCCGTCGCGCTGTGGCTGGCGTCGTTTAAGAAGCTGGGCCCTCTATCTTCTCGGCCTCCGCGACTTTTTCAGGCATGGCGTAGGTGATGTACACCCTGGCGAGCTCCTTCACCACGTCCATTTTGTTCAATACGCCAACCAGCCTCCCCTTCTCATCTAAC
>WYEI01000206.1 GCA_009903905.1 Pyrobaculum sp.
TGGGATGCGTCATCTTAGTCTCCGCCCTAAACACGCTGACGATTTGATACAGCCTAAGCGGGAGGTCCTTGTAGTCTTGTATCCACAGCTTCACCATAGGCATAATGGCTGTTTCTGACGTGGGCCTCAGCACAAGCCTCTCGCCGGCCTCGCCGCCTTTAGAGACCCAAAACACCTCCTTCTCGAAACCCCGTATGTGTTGCGACTCCTTACCGAAAAACTCGTAGGGGATAAACACGGGAAACAACACCTCCTCGTGGCCGGTCTCGTCGTGGAGACGACGGATTAAATTCTCTACATTTCGCCGAAGCTTCATGCCGTAAGGCCGCCACACGTACGCGCCCTTTACGGGGTAACGCACGTCGTAGAGCTCCGCCTCGCGCAGAAGCCAGTGAAACCACTCTATTAAGTTCTCCCTAAGCTTCTCCCTGCGGTGAGGCCTTGCCTCTCTGATAAGCTCCATGCCGCTGCCTTAAGAAATCTAAATAAAAATTATCCCCGCCTAGCCGACAGTATCCAGCCGGTGTGCACCACGTCGAAAGTTTCAGGTCGTAGCTCGCCGACCACCGGCTTCCAGCGGCGCAGAAACACCTCATAAATAGAGACGTCGTAGAAACCAGCCCTTTTCAGCCCCTCTACGCTCTTGCTCATGTGTTCAACTGTGGTGGAGAAAATCACGACGGTGCCCCCCGGCTTCAACGCCTCCACGGCGTGGTCCAGAGCGTTCCAGGGGTCGCCCATGTCCAGGACAACTGCGTCAACCCGCACCGAGCCGAAGCCAAACTTCACAACATCTCTCAACTGAAGATCTACGTAGTCCATAAGGCCAATGTTTTTGAGGTTCCTCACGGCGATGCGCAGATGATCGACCCTCTTTTCAAAACTGTAGACAAGCCCCCAAGGCCTCACGTACCAGGCCAAAACGGCTGTTAAGAACCCCGAGCCCGTCCCCGCCTCAGCCACCACCGAGCCGGGGCCCACCGCCGCGGCCTTGACTATGTAAACGGCGTCTTTAGGGTATATGGCCTGGGCACCTAGACGAAATTTATGTTCAATCACGTCGAAAACCGTGGCCGGCACAGCCCTAAACCTCACTCCAATGGACGAAACCACCGAGAAGCCATGAGGCGCCCCCACCAAGACGTCAGTATCGACATACCCCCTGATCGTCTGCACCTCCCCGCCTCCCGCCCTCACCACAGTCCTAAACCCCCCACGCTCCTCAACCAACAAGACCCAATCACCCCGTCTAAACACAGAGAAGACTCCCCCTTGTTTAAAAACTAGTGCTACGCTACGTTCAGCACCGCCGTTGCGTTTTAGATGTGCGCCAACACCTGTTTTGAAGAGCGCCTCGAGGCATCGGCAACTCACAACGGTCTCCAGCCGTAAGCCTCAGAACTTGACGACGAGATACCACTTTCTGAAGTACCTCATCGCGGCGGCGACGTCTGTATTCCTCCTTGTAGCGGCTGCTCTATAGCTAGTCAGCAACACGTCGCCCTCCTCAAACCCCGCGGCCGAGGCGGAGATCGCCAACGGCACAACCACATCCGGCAACACCCTATACAGAGGCTCCCCTCCCCTGCTCCTCAAGACTAGGCACAGCTTATGAAGCTCCGGCAACACCTCCATAAGCAAGTCACATTTAGGAACGCCGCCGAGCCTTATCCCCAACATAGAGTTAGTCAAAACATCGAGCTCATCCCCTCCAATCCTCATGGACAGGTAAGAAACCACCTCAGGAGTAACTACTCTAGAAAGCCGGAATCTAAGAAGGCTCCGCGGCGGCAAGATCGAAGTGCCGACAACGGCTAAGTAGGTCAACTCCGCGGCAAGCCCCCGCAACACCCGCCTCACTCTATCGTCTAAAAGAGACAACACGACGAAGAGAGACAAACCCCATAAATAGCCGACATACAACGCAGTGGCCGTAAACGCCGGCTCACGGCGCCTCGCGGGTAAGACAACGGCCATGAAAACCCAGAAAGCCGCCTCCCCAAGACTTGAGAAACACTTGAAAAATAAAGAAGACAGAAACAGACCTCCAACAAATACGAGCTCTAGACACGCTGTAAAACTTAAAAACACGAGACATGTGGAAAACGGGGCCCGTAGCTCAGTCAGGATAGAGCGGCGGAGGACCCAGCCTCCGGTCCGCCGTGCCTCCTAAGCCGTAGGTCGTGGGTTCACGGCGAGAGCCGGCCTACGAATCCCACCGGGCCCGCCATCTTCTTGACACACAGAGCCCCCACAGCGTACTTCGGTTACGTGGCCGCTGGCTTTTCGTGTCGCCTCTTGAGGCGGGGGTATGTCTTTAGGAGGATGTAGTGGGCTAGTAGCGCCGTCGACACGGCAACGAGGACTCCGGTCCAGAGGGTTGTATCCACCGACATGTAGGAGCTACTTACGGTTACTGGCCTGGAGTATAAGTTTTCTATTGGGTAGGTGACTGTGTCTGGTGATATGGCGTAGCTAATCGTGTCCGCTTCTGTTGCGGCGTCGTTCTTAGGCGGACTTCTCGGCGGGTTTACGAACTTCCTGCGGTAGGGGGTCTTGGGCGGCTTGTCGCCTAGCGCGTACCAAGTGACGAGCGTGAAGTTTCCTTTGGTGATGGGTGTTCTGCCCACCGCCAGCTCCACCACCGCCTTACTTGTCCCGTTTTGCACCTCCAGCGTCCATTTCTCTAGGCCGGGGGGCGCACCCGGCGGGCTGTGTGTAAGGGCTTCGCTGGGTATGTGCAGTATGTACCTAGACATGTTGTAGTATGGCATCGGCGTCCACTGCCCAGCGGCGGCTATGTAGGTGTCGATGTACTCCGGGACGTAGGTCACGTGGACTGGCACCCACTCTTCCCCGTCCCACGCATATATGTGTAGGCCGTCTAGGTCGGGGCCGCCTTCTACGTAAACCTCCACATAGCCAGCAACCACGGCTACGGACAGCGACAACACCACCAGCGGAATGTCCTTCAACATGTCTCAAAAGAAAGCGGCTTATAAACATGCCTTCCGTGCCGGCGCGGTTGTTGCGCCGACGGAGGCGGCGGTGGATGTGTGGATTACGTATTTGCTGGCTGGGGCTATGTTCGTTCTGCGTAGCGGCCTGATGCTCTTATTTTCGCCACTTCTTTTTCCACGGCGTTTGCCCTTTGGCCCATTTCTTCTCTGTAGCCTGTCCAGAAGAGGTCTCTTAGCTTCTCGGCTTTGTCCCCGTAGAGGTCCAGCGTCCTCAGCAAGACGTTTACGTCTCTTGCCATCAATATGGCTGTCCTGCGCGTCCACCCCCGCCGTATGTCGCCCAGTCCGAAGTCTATGAAGTAGAGGTCTCCCCGCGACAGTATGATGTTTGTGGGGGCTAGGTCTCCGTGTATCAGCCCGGCGCGGTGCATCCTGCCCACTAACACGCCTACGTCTCTCAGGTGGCTGTAGTCGCCGCGGTTGAGCAACTCGCGTAGGTTTTCTCCAGCTACGTACTCCATTATTATTACAGTTTCTTCGGGGTCGAAGAAATACACCGGGGGCACCTTGACGCCTATTGTATGGGCCATGTACATGTTCCGCACCTCGTTTATGGTCCTCCGCCTCCTTATCTGGTAGTCCAGGTTGGGGTCTCGGTATCTCTTCGGCTTGCGCCACTTCAAAACTGCCCTCATCCCGAACCAATCTACGACGTATATCTCGGCCTCTGCGCCCTTGGCTAGGAGGTCCACGGCGCCTCCTAAAATGTATTAAAAATACGTATAGGAGGTACGTGTACTGGGAGCTCTACAGGCCGGATGCGGTGGTGGTCTGGGAAAGCCCCGTAGTGAGGGAGAGGTTGCGTTGGTACTACTCAGTTATGCGCGGCTCGGCGCCGGCGAAGTTCCACATAGCCGCGAGGGTGGAGGCGCCGCCGGATTACGCCTCGATGGGCGACGAAGAGCTGTGGAGGCTTCACGAGAGGCTAGGCGAAGTCTTCGACGATGAGTGGCGCCGCCAGAAGGAGAAGCCAGACATAAGCCTAGTCAAGAAGGAGTTGCCGAGGGCCTCTTTCCTCGACGTGAAGATAGAACTAGGCAGGCGTCAACTTAGGCGTTGTATGCTTTGCGAAAGGCGGTGCGGCGTAGACAGGACGACGAGGAGGGGGGCCTGCCTCCTGGACCACAAGCCGCGGGTGGCAAGCTTCTTCCACCACCTAGGAGAAGAGGCGCCCTTGGTCCCCTCCGGCACTGTGTTTTTCTCTGGCTGCAACTTCCGCTGTGTCTACTGCCAAAACTGGGATATTTCACAGCATCCCGAAGCTGGCGTAGAGACGACGTCCCAGGCGCTCGCCGCAATACAGATCAGGCTAAGAGAAGAGGGGGCGCGCAACATAAATTGGGTAGGGGGCGAGCCGACCCCCAACATCCCGCACATACTTGAGTCGTTGAAGATACTAGCCGCGAGGGGCGTCAACGTGCCTCAGCTGTGGAACTCCAACATGTACCTAACGCCGGAGGGCCTCTCTCTGATTCTTCACGTCATGGACATTTGGCTACCAGACTTTAAATACGGCAACGACAAATGTGCTTTGAAGTACTCGGTGGCGCCGCGGTATTGGGAGGTTACGACGCGGAACTTCTCGGTTATATGTAGCAGGGGCGAGGACATAATCGTGCGGCATCTGGTGTTGCCGGGGCATGTGGAGTGTTGCACAAAGCCGGTCTTGAGGTGGCTTGCGGAGAACTGCCGACATGTCTTGGTGAACGTGATGGATCAGTACAGACCCGACTACCTCGTCCCGAAGATGGATAGGTATAGGGAGATCAGGCGGAGGGTCTCAGAGGGGGAGATGGAGGAGGCCTATAGATACGCCGACGAGCTCGGTTTGGCGTGGAGGGAGGTTACCAACTGACCTCCTCCCCGCCCTAAAGGGCGAGGCTTTCGATTATTTGTAATTATCTAAGGGTGTATATCCTGATCCCCATCTCGTGCCTTACGTCTATCTTTCCCGTCAGCATGAGGATCGCGGGTATATACGGCGAGTCCTCGATCCGTCTCCTCGTCTGAGGCTCCTTGAGGGCGGCGCGCCACTCCTCGTGGATCTTCGCCGGTGGGGCAAGCCTAAGCGCTCTTTCTAGTAGCTTCGCAGTGGTCTTAATGCATCTCCCCTGGGGGCAGTCTTGTCCGCCTGCCACGACCTTTACCCCGTAGTAGACCATTGGTATCGTTATGCCGAGCCCCGTGTGGGGTTCTCTAAACAGAACCGCGGATCTGTTCCTCCGCCGCGACGCCAGCCGCCAGAGCTGTTGCGAAATTGTGTCAAGGTCGTCAATGCCGAAGACGCCGCTACGGATTATCCTGTCGGCGACCTCCTCCTCGTCCTCCCCCTTCACCTTTAAGGACCTGAGCTGAACCGCTAGGTCGAAGTCGTTGCCGTCTCCGCCGCCGCCGCCGAGGATCTTGGAGCTTAGGGTCTCTATAGGCTTCCCGTTGGTTAGTAGCTTCTCAACTCCTTCTACCTTCGTGCATGTATACACCGAGAGAGAGGTGGAGTTCCCCGCGACGACGGACCTCACCAGGGGAGGTCCCGCGACCCAGCACTCCTTCTCCCCCACCAGTTTGTATATAGACGTGTGGAGGCGCGGGGCGTATTTCACCTCCGCTCCGTAGTTGTCCACAGCCTCCAACACCGCGATTTTGTTGAAGACGGGACCTGAGGTGAGGACCGACAGCTTGGTCTGCCTAGCCAGGCTGAGTACCCCGAGCCCTCCCAGCGGCGACGAGATCGCCAATATGTGGCGGGGCTTTAAGGTCTCTAGGCACTCTGGAAGAGATGTGCAGAGCATGTCGGTTCCGTACTGGCTGGTATAAAAATAATGCGCGGCGCCTTACTTCGCCCCCTTCTTTGCCAGATACTGCGCATATATGGGGCAACCGCTACCGCCGTTGTTGCAGTACTTCTCCAGCTGTTGCCTCCTCATGCGCCACTCCTCCGGGGGCATCAACACGCATCTAAGGCCGTCTGCGGTCGGGCGGAACATTAGACAGCGCACTGGACCACTTCTCTAAGTGTTTTTATACTTTGGCGTTCCGGTTGCCGTGGAGTGCGACGCCGTTGCGGGGTACCTCAAGGAACGCGGTCTAGAGGCCAAGCGTAGAGAGCTCGATTTTTTAGTCGCCTCCGTGGGGTCCCTGAGGCTGGGCTTCTGGTGCCCACGGGAGGAGTTCCCCGGTTTCGACGACGTGGAGGACCTCAAGAAGGTCTTGGGGCTTGATGCGCTGGATGTGTTGGTCGTCGTCTCATACAGGCCGTATGTCTTGGTGGACTACATAAACTCGCTCCTAGAAAGGGCACACAGGTGGTACGGCGTCAAGCTGGACATAAAGCTCCTAGGCGTAAGCTCAGTCGAGCTGGAGACGGGTCTAGAGGAGGCGCTCGGCCGCGCCTTGGTGGAGAAGCCTCAAAAGCTTGGCCCAGGCGTCGAGACCGAGTACCGCTGTCCTCAATGTGGAAAAGACGTGCTACGTCTATATAGGCAGGAGAGGTTCTTCTCCAAGAAATACCGGGGGAGAGTCATTGAGAGCATATACGCGTGCCCCGCCTGTAGCTTCAAAGCCAGGAGGATTGACTTACTCGACTAGCTCTCAAACATAACAAATAATGTAAAGCAGGTAACCCTCTATAAAGCGTCTATCTACGACCCGCAACGCCCAGCTAGAGTATCCTCACGTATTCTCTCGCCGTCGTGGTGAATGCCAATAGCCCCTTGGGCCTGTATACTTCTCTAATCTTGTCTTCGTATGACTCGTACCGGCTGAAGACAAGCACCAGCTTTGCCTCCTTCGCCGAGCCGTCCCGCGCACCGAAAGCCTTCGACGGGGTGAGCGAGAGGCAAGTCTCAGAGCCGTCCCACATATACCTCTATCATGTACGGATGGAGGATGTCCACCCGTCTCTGCCTCGCCACCCCACCATCCACGGAAGCCTTCGTCGCGTGCGGCCTTGGCCCTTCCCTCAACGCGCTCGGGATCAAGATTGTGGACGCGTTGCCAAGTGCGCTGATTGCCGTCTCCTACCTATCGGCGACGTATGCGGTTAGGGCCGTCGAGAGCGCCATAAGGTCACTCAACCTAGAGCTCGAAAACGCCGCAAGGATCCTCGGGACCGGGCCCTTCAGGGCATTGATCTCTATAGCATTGTCCAAAGTAAATAGTGCCGTGATCAACAGAGCGGCCCTATTTAGCCAGATCCGCCTCGGAGGCTGGCGCCCCGCAAGTCGTGGCGTACCACATCGTGGTGGGCAATACGTCCGTATATCCAGCTTCTATATACATGTTATCAAGTGTATATAGATTTGGGCCACGACGGGGCGGTCATGTTTTCGGCGGCCCTCGTCCTTTTCGTGTTCGGGGTGCTCCTCGCCTACTGTCTCGCCGTTAGTCATGCTGGAGCTGAGAAGAGTTAAGCCCAAACTTGGCGGAAAAGTTTTAGTATAACGCCCCACGACATGTGCCCCGAGACCCCGCGGCCAGAGGAAAGGGAGGCAGAGGGAAAATGGGTCTTAATCCCGGCAGAGCCTGAAGCGCCTGGCCCTCTCGACGGCCTTCCTCCTCGCGGTCTCGTCCATGGACGAGAGCCCATCCCTCAGTCCGCGGCCTCTAATTCAATGATATCAAAAATTTAAGATAATGCTGGCGATTGTTATAATAAATACGCCATCTTAATGGCGTCAAGATTTATAAAATCGGCTGACGCTGTAGAGTATGCGGGATGCCGCAAAGGGGGATCACAGCAGTGTAGATGACGTTGTGTTCTACCTGTCCGTACCCAGAGAGGAGGATGACCGCATAGTTGCCGAGAGTAAATGGGTGAGGTCTCTCCTTGGCCGCCCCGTCAAAAGCTGGCGGGAGCTTGTAGACGCTATAGACTGGAGCTGGGTTTTGGGGAGGGCAAAGGAACTGGCCGACGCGGTGAGGCCTTGGATAGTAGGCCACGAGGAGGCAGACGAGGTGGAGAGGATAAAACTCCTCGAAAAGATGCTGGAGGAGCTCGCGCTTTTCGTCCGCTTTATCAAGGCTAGGAAGGGGCTAGACGACGGCAGGTGGCGGGAGGAAAGAGCCAGAAGGCTGGCCAAAGCCGTGGAGACCCTAAGCGGGAGGAAGATAACCGGTAAATACGCAGATGAGTTTGCAGAGCTGATTATAGAGAGCGCAGAGAGATGTAGCGGCGAATTCACAGAGGATCTTGAGTTGCGTATCGATTGTCCGGAGGAGTATGGGAGACGTCTAAAAAAGCGTCTTGACAAGCTGGCCAGAAAGCTCGCCAGCGACCTCAAGGAAGATGTAAAGAAGATTATGTCAGAGTTTTGGATCATCGGGGTCGGCCTCAGCGATAGGGATGGCGTTGAGAGGGTCAAGAGATGGTTTTGGGACATCCTCGAAATTGTTCCGCGTGCGACGAATGTTTGGGAGATCATCGCCGTCCTTGACGACGCGTACTGCCTCGCTAAGGACTGCGCGAAAGATGATGTGGCCAAGAGGTTTATCGCCCCCGCCCTGAAGCTGATTATGTTAGACAAGACTCTCAGAGGCAAATATCCCAAGGATGAGGCCTTGTTGTACTCCAGAGAGATGATCGGCGCAGCGATAAAGGACTCTATGGGGCCGGATGAGGTCGCGCTGACTATCGGAGGTGAGCTGGGAGGCGGCGCCGCGTTTCTGAACCTCGCCGCGCTACGGTTGTTGAACGAACTTCTGCCCAACGAGATGAAGTTTAAAGTGCAGTTGTATGCGTACAGGGGCATATATTATGTGACAAGCGAAATTCTGCCCAACGAGGTGAGAATCTACCTAAAGCCATATCCAAAGAAGGGCACATACTACCGCATAATTGCCACCGGCGAAGATGCGGCGAGGTTTATGCGCCTATTGGTAGGGAGCACCTAGACGGCTTCAAGCGCTACGCCGAACTCGCAGACGCCGTCGAGAGGTGGCTAGAGGAGATGGGCTGATGAGTCCCACCCATGGGCCGCCTGAAAGGGGGACACCGCATCTCTCGCACGAGACCGAGCTCAGCCTACCTCGTGCTCCTCTTCGCCAGATATTGCGCATATATTTGACGGCCGTTGCCGCAACTTCTCCAGCTGAGTCCTCCTCATTAAGCGCTTTGGCGTTGCAACTTTAGGGTAATAAGAAGTACTTATTGTGTTAACGGCTCGGCGTTTGCGTCTATCTGCTTAACGATCCTCCTAAGTAAACGGGGCAGTCGTGTCTTAGCGACGTCTTCGCGTATTATGGCCACGGCCGCCTCTTTGTGGCCGCCGCCGGCGCCCAACGATTTCGCCAACGTCGCGACGTCGAAGCCGCGGGACCTCATCACAACGTGTACGCCGTCTTCCTTCCGCGAAGCCACCAGTGCGATGCTACACCCGATGGACAACAGAAGCGACGCCACGTCGGCCTCGTAGGCGCCCACGTGCGATGTACATATCACGCCGAGGGAGGACCTATAAGCCTCTAGCCTCTTCATCCCTTTCA
>WYEI01000263.1 GCA_009903905.1 Pyrobaculum sp.
CCAGGCTGGTGACAAACATCGAGGACTTGACCGAGGCCGACCTCGGCTTCGCCGGGCTTGTTGAGGAGCGGCGTGTTGGCGATGAGAAGATGGTGTTTGTGGAGCAGTGTAAGAACCCGAGGGCGGTGTCTATCCTGGTGAGAGGCGGCTTCGAAAGACTTGTTGACGAGGCGGAGCGGAACCTAGATGACGCGTTGTCTGTGGTGGCCGACGTGGTGGAGGAGCCCTACATCTTGCCTGCTGGCGGCGCCGCTGAGGTTGAGGCGGCTAAGGCCGTTAGGGCGTTTGCGCCTAAGGTGGGCGGCAGGGAGCAGTACGCCGTGGAGGCTTTTGCAAGGGCGCTTGAGGCCATCCCGAAGGCTCTTGCGGAGAACGCGGGTCTCGACCCCATTGACATATTGACTGAGCTGACTCACAAACATGAGCAACCTGACGGCTGGCGATACGGCCTTGACGTGTACCAGGGCAAGGTTGTGGATATGATAGCTCTTGGGCTCATTGAGCCGCTTACGGTGAAGCTCAACGCATTGAAAGTCGCCGTTGAGGCGGCTTCCATGATCCTGCGTATCGACGAGATCATCGCCGCCTCTAAGCTGGAGAAAGAGGAGAAAGAGAAGAAGGAGGAGAAGAAGGAGGAGTTCGACTAGTTTTTTAAATTACTTTTCTTGCTAGTAATAATATTGCTATTACTGTAATTGTTAGTATTATGTCTTTTGTCACTATAAAGTGAGGCAGTATTATCGATAGGGAGGTGGCTGTGATTACGATTTTTGACCTGGTCCTCAGCGCCGCATATCTGGCTTTAAAGAAGGGGGCCGAGGCGACTATGGGTTTCTTCTCCTTCTTGGCTACGGGGTCTTCTATTTGGGGCTCCGCCAGCGCTCTGTAGATGATCTCATCTGCAGTGTAGAGGTCTTTCAAGGTGGCGAGGTATCTGCGGGCGGCGGCTTCTTTCTCTGGGTTTGACAAGAGCTTTCTCGTTTTTTCCAGGGTCTTTTTGTGTATCTTCTCTGCTAGGAGGATGCTTGAGATCAATACAGCTACTGCGAGATATTTAAAGGCGGGGTTCGCCAGCAACGCTAACCCGCTTAGGAGTACGCTGGCCATGGCAGATGAGGCGAGTACAAGTACCAGCTTATTATACGCCTTCTCATGTATCTCTTGGATTCTGTGTGCTATGTATTCACTTAACATAGATCTCCACGACCCGCCTCTCTATGACAGCCCCATACCGCTTGGCAAGCTGTATGATGGCTGTGTTTTTCACCTCTGTATATCTCTCTAGTCTCCTCAACGCCTCTTCTACCGTAGCTGAGTGCATAGTTGCGAACGTCTGGAGCCCCATCTCTGTGGCTGTTTTAAACGCATGGAAGTGATCCTCATACTGCAACTCACCTATGAAAACCAGGTCTATGTTTCTGTTTAGAGATGCGTAGATCTGCCTCGCCTTGTTCACGTCGCGTATCTTGATCTGGTTTTTGTCTGGGTCCTCCTCAAGCTCATCTGCCTCGTCTATGTAGACCCGTTGCAAGTTGCCGGGAATTACGTCGTCAAATGCGGCTAGTAGGGTGGTCTTGCCGCTACCCGGCGGCCCCGCCACCACTATATGCCTCCCCTCCTTTAAAGCTACA
The DNA here is from genome assembly GCA_009903905.1 of Pyrobaculum sp. Next base: position 1,632 of record WYEI01000263.1, read on the forward strand.
AAGATCTCCGCCAGTTGCTCACGCGTTAGGAAGCCGCTCTCCACCAGTTGACGCAAGGTGATCTTGCCCCTGTGTATGCGGATGTAAGCTTGTGGGTTCGGGACGATGGGGGGCAGGTCCAGCGATATTCTCATTCTTATCTTGCCAAACCGCAGGCCGTATCTAAACGAGGGGTTTGCCGTGGTGAGTTCTATCCCCTTCATCTGAGCGAGCTTTAACAAGCTTTTTATCGTGGCGCCGTCTGCCGTTTTCGAGGTCTTGAACTTACCGCTTCTCTTCGTTACGTAGATCGGCCGGCCCGGCACCAGCAAGATATCCTCCACCTCGTCTTCGACTAGGTCGGCGATCTCCTGGAGGCCTACTGTGGCCAAAGTTGCTCTCACGGCGATTTCGGCGTTTATTTTTGTGAAGAGCTCGTAGCGCAGTTGCAATGTTGTGTCTACGTCTTTGCTGAAGATTCTTGACGACAGGGCCACTACGTCTCGCATCTCCTCCTCGGCGAAGGCGCAGAGGCCCTTCTCGAGACATGCGTGTTTACACTCAACACATTCCACTATTCGGGCCAGGAGATGTGGAAAGTTACTCTTGAGCAACATGCCGCCTTAGTTTTGTAACCGTGTCCCTTATACTGAACTTACTTATGTTAAGCAGTAGAGCTATCTGTTGCTTGTGGATGTGGTAACCCGTCTTCTCTGCGGCCATGTAGACAAGAGCCGCGGCCAGCACCCTCGGGTTTTTGCCCTGGTACACCCGCTTATCTAGACCTTGAAAAGTTGACAACGCAACGCGTTCAAGATCCGGGCGGCCCAGCTCCCTCGCTATTTTGGCTACGTAGAACCTCACCAACTCGCTGTATTTCCTTTTGACCGTCTCCTTCGTTTCTCCCTGGAGAAATACGAGGAGGCGGCTTTCTCTCCTCAACGGCATTTCAAGTTTCACCCTTGGCAGAACAAGCTCGTATCCAACTACTGTTCCGCAGTCGGTACACACATACTCGCCGTTCTCATTTAGTATTATTTTGTCAGACTTACAATATGGACAAATCACGTATCGATGGTTTTTTCGATGTATTAAACTCATAGATTATATCTTATTCTATGAAGAGAGTGTTGGGTCAAAGTTTTTATGAAGTCCTCATCAAAATTTTTATACCGAGCCCAAAACATGCGGCATGGAGTTTTCGCTAAAAGTTGACGACGTAACAAACGGCGCCCCCAACGTAATCACCTTGAAAGGCGATGTAGATGTGGTACTGGAGCTACCGCTAGATAGGCTTGGAATAAGCATATCTAAAGGAAATAAAATAAAACTAGTTATACATAAAGAAAAAGACCAAGATCTACACAAGTACAAGGTCTATGCATGGGGCATTGTGTACTATGTAGGGGAGGGAATAACGCGGATCTCCATAGGAGGCCTGCAACTCGACATCAAGAAAGAACTCCCATTAAAAATCGGCGAAAAAGTATACGTCGGTCTTATCTGACCTCCTCCCCGCCCTAAAGGGCGGGGGTTCCCCCTTTAGGCGGCTCATCAGCACCCTCGCCCGGCCTTCAACGGCCCCTCGGGCCGAGGTCATGGAGCTACCCGGGCCAGCACCGCGGGTCATCCGCCCCCCAGTAGGGGCCATGGTTGTGAAAACGCCTATTTTAAAGCTTTCTCCCCATCCCCGCCCTGAAGGGCGGGGCTTTCGCCTGTTGTAAAACCTCAACGGCCGCTGGGTAGCGCTTCTAAAACGGCTGGTGAACCCTACAAATTTTAATACTTGGAACTCGCCCCCCTCATGGCTTCAACACTGGCGGAATCCAGCAAACGTTTTGTTGCCGAGCTAAACAACGTAATCGGAAAAGAGGTACAGGTGGTCTTGTCAAATGGGGAGGTCTACAGAGGAGTCCTCCACGCCGTTGACACCCAACTCAACGTCGTTCTTTCAAACGCAGTGGGTAAAACAGGCGAGAAATACGCCAGAGTTTTCATTATGTACAGATACATCGTTCATATAGACAGCATAGAGAAGCGCATAGACATGCGGGAGTTCGCAAAATACGCAGAGAAGGTGTTTCCGGGCATGGTTAAATACGTAGAGGAGACAAACACTGTTCTCATAGGCGATAAGGTCCGCGTCAGCGAAATAGGGGTAGAAGGCGTGGGTCCGGTGGCTGAGCGGGCGAAGCGGCTCTTCGAGGAATTTCTGAAGTCTAAAGGCGTTGACTAGTCCCAAAACGCCTTGGTTGACGCGAACTGTTTTTCCGCGTCTAATATAGCGGCCCAGAGGTCATCGCCCTCAAATACCTTGTTGAGGATCTTCACGGCGGTTTTTGGGCCCACGCCGTGTGCCAACTGGACCACGACGCCGACCTTACCGTGCTCAAGCACAAGAGAGGCGCTTTGTTGCAACTTCTCTAAGATCTTCCGCTCCTCCGCACTCATCCTCTGTCTAAGTCTGTATTTGCTCAAAACCTGCCTCGCCTTTTCCACGTCGATTCCTTTTAAAACCGCCAACGTCCTCACGCCGCACCTCTGGCAGTAAACATCGTCAGGGATCACAGAGACCTTCGCCGCATATGACCAGCCGCAGTTGAGACAAAGCAATGTCACGTTTCTGTTCATGATCCTCTTGCGGGCGAGGTCTGCAAGAGCCTCCTTGGAGAGGCCCTTAAACGAGAAATCCACCCGCAGAGCCTCCTCTAGAATTGGCTTCTCGAGCGCAGTAGGTTTCGCAAGCCTCTTTACTGTCACGTCCCCCTTGACCAGAGCCTCCAGCAGGTAAAACAGCGCCTTCACGTCCAGCTTCTCCACAAACACCTCATTAAGCGCCTCCAAGCCCGGCAAGTCGTCTAGATACGCCTCGACAAGCCGGCTGGGGATCTCCTCGGCGTCTTTAGCCACAAGCCCCGTTCTCCTCGCCACTTGGAAAAACCGGTACCTAAACATCTTCGAGTTCTTCACAGCGTTCCTAAGCGTCGTGTAGACGTATGACTGAGGCCTCTTGAACACTTCATCTAAGGCTTGCAGAGGGACGTAGTCCCTAAATATCAGCAACACTCTGTACGCATCAGCCCTGTACCCCACAGGGCCTACGTAGCCAGAAAGCGCGTAGGAGAGGTAAAGACCCAGAGCCTCGTTCCCCTTAGACCCCAGGCAGCTATGAATCACCGCGTATCTGTTCCCCACTATATGTACGTGCAACCTCCCAGGCTCCGGTATAAGCCCCTCCTCGATGCCGTCTAGGTCAACCGGCAACTCCGCATCCCCCCTCAGCGCGGATCTAAGAAGCTCCGCGCGTTTACGACACGCCTCCTGTGCCACCTCATACGGCACAGGTATCTGCTCGCCGACCCACGCGGGCAACGCCCCAACGACGTCGTAGTCCGGGTAGAGATAAACCACGTCGTCTTCACGCCTCGTGAAAACCCAAACCCTGCCGGACAACACCATCTTCGTCCCGGGCTCTATGGAGAATACAAATTCCCTATCTAACTCACCCACGGACCTGCCGGTGGACTCGTCAACCGCCCTGTATTTCTTCTCGTCGGGTATTGTGGACACATTTTCAAAGTAGTACCTGAGACTACCCCTCCTCGGCCTCAGCCCTTTAAGGAGACGGTGCCTCTCGGCGAAATCCAGCACAAGCCTTAGGTCGTCTTCCGTCAAGTACCTGTAGGGATGAGCCCGCCGCACCACCCGCAACACGTGCCCCACGTCCACCTCCCTGCCGTCGAGCCTAGCCTCCAGCGCGATCCCCACCACCTGGTGCAGAAGGACGTCAAGCGCGTTTTCATGGTACTCCACATCGCCCTCCAGCAACCCTTTAAGGGCCCTCTCGGCAATAACCTCAGACTCCAACAAATCCTCCAAATCCGAAGCCACCACAACCCCCCGGGAGACCTGCCCCGGCCTGTGTCCGCTCCTCCCCACCCTTTGGAGAAGCTTGGAGGTCTGCCGCGGAGAGCCGTACTGCACAACCAGGTCGATCTCGCCTACGTCTATCCCCAGCTCCAGACTCGACGTGGCCACAGCAGCCTTAAGCTCGCCCCGCTTCAGCCTGTCCTCCACCGAAATCCTATGCTCGCGAGACAGCGAGGAGTGATGAACCTCCACCACGTCGCCGAGGAGGCGTTTAAGCCTAGAGGAAAGGAACTCAGCCCCATCTCTCGTGTTTGTGAAAACCAACACCGCACCCCTGGAGCCCCTTATGTACTCAGCAACCTTCCTTATCCTCGCCACAGCCTCAGGCGTGGCGTCGAGCTCTTCAGCTTTTATATAATCCTCATCTGCCGGCGTCGGCAAAACCACGTCTATCTCATACGCCTTCTCCCCCGACACGTCAACCACCTCCACCGCCCTCCCCACGCCGCCCAAAAACCCAGCAACAAGCCCCCGGTTGCCCACGGTGGCGGAGAGACCAACCCGCTGAAACTCCCCGGCAAGCTCCACAAGCCTCTCAAGCCCGACGGCAAGCTGAACCCCCCTCTTGCTTCCAACTAGCTCATGAACCTCGTCGACGACGACATAACGCACGTTTCTCAAACTACCCCTAAGCCTCCGGTGCAGCAACAAAATCTGCAACGACTCCGGCGTGGTGATGAGCAGGTCGGGAGGCCTAGACGCCAAAACCCTCCGCTCAGACTCCGCCGTGTCACTGTGTCTAACCGCCAACGTGAACCCCAGCCTCTCAGCCAGCCCATAAAGCCGCCTCAGCAGATCTCTGTTAAGGGACCTAAGAGGTGTGATGTAAAGCGCCCTTACCCCCATCCCAGACGCCTCCAGCATTTTTGAAAATACGGGAAACAACGCGGCCTCCGTCTTGCCAAACCCCGTAGGCGCTATGATCAAGGTGTGCATGCCAGAGAGCACTTTAGGTATGGCGGCCTCCTGCGCCGGCGTTGGGGAGGTGTAGCCAAGCTCCTCTATAGCCTCCCGGAGCTTTGGATGCAACAGTTCAAAAACCACGACGACGAAACCCTACGTCAATATAACCTTAGTGGCGCGGCCACTCGATGGAGTTCAAAATCTCGGGGATCCTCCGCCTGGCCTCCTCGCGTAGCTCGTCGTAGAAGTTGCGCCCAGTGGAATCAATCATAACAGTAAGCGGGCCGAAGTTCTCCACCTCGAAGACCCACATCGCCTCGGCCATGCCCAAGTCAAGCCAATACACGTCGACAACGCGTTTAATCGCCTTCGCGGCCAAGACGCCAGCGCCGCCGGTAAAGATGGCGTACGCCGCCACGTGTTTTTTCATCGCCTCGGCTGTTCTCCTCCCCATGCCGCCCTTCCCCACCACCAGCTTAACCCCCAACCTCTCGATCACCTCAGCCTCAAACGCCTCCATCCTAGCCGAAGTGGTCGGGCCGGCGCTTATGACCTCCCACCCCTTCTCGGTCTTCCGGGCGACGGGGCCCACGTGGTATATAACGCCGCCTCTTAGGTCAACCGGAAGCCTCTCGCCGCGCTCTATGTACTCCAGCATCCTCTTATGCGCCGAGTCGCGCGCCGCCACCACGACGCCGCTTATGTAAAGCGTGTCCCCAACCCGGAGCCTCGCCACATCCTCCGCAGAAAGAGGAGTTTTCAAGTGGTATATGGGCATGGTCTATTATGTATGTGTATTTTAAAATTTAGCACACGGCTAGATACGTAGCTCTTTTAGATCGATGAAGCAATAAATATATTTTAACACCCATCCACTAAGCCACATGCTTGAGCAGGTTATCCTCAAGGCCGCCAAGGAGGTTATCATCCGCGCGGCGGTAGGCCCCGCGTTTGACGTCACAACTTCTCTCAAAAAAGCACTTGAAACGGAAGAAAACGAGCCGGCCAAGGTCCAGCTGGGCGCCATATTGAAAAACATCGAGCTCTCCACCTCTGAAAAAGCCGCGGTGTGTCAAGACACGGGGTTCCCCAACTTCTACATAAAACTCGGCGACCGCTTCCCGCTGAGGAGCAAAATATACGACATACTGACCCAGGCGATCCGCGAAGTAACTAAGGAGCTACCCCTCAGGCCCAACACAGTCCATCCCTTCACCGAAAAGAATCTGGGCGACAACACCGGGGTGGGCGCGCCTTGGTTCGAGGTGGAGCTCTTCGACGGCGACTACTTGGAGTTCCACTACGTACCTAAGGGAGGCGGGACGGAGCTCCCCAGCAAAGCCTTCACCCTGCCGCCCGGCGTCGCCATGAAGGAGCTACCGCGCCTAGTTCTCGAGGCCGTGATAGAGGCGGGGCCCATGCCCTGCCCGCCGGTTATAGTAGGCGTAGGCATAGGCCCCTCGGTAGACATCGCCGCGAAGCTTGCAAAAAAGGCGGCGGCGCTCAGGCCCGTCGGGTCCAGACACCCAGAGCCGGAAATTGCAAAGATGGAGGAGGAGTTGCTGAAGGCCATCAACAAGCTCGGCGTGGGCGTGCATGGAATAGGGGGCAAGGTGACGGCGCTGGATGTACACATTGAATACGTCTACAGACACCCAGCCACGTTCTCCATAGGCATAGTCTTCTCGTGCTGGGCGACGCGCAGGTCGGGGGCCAGAGTCTACCCCGACGGGAGATACGAGATAATCTAGCCTTCGTATCTCTTCAACAGCCTCTCTACCGCGTATCTTACGGCGTCTGCGCGGGTTGGAAAAACCCCCTTCGTCACCAGCCTGTCTAGCTTCCTCACTAGGGATTTAGGCAACGTGACGGTGGTAATTACGGCCTTTTCGTACTCCATGTTTTAAAATTAACCCGTTATTTAACTCTGTGTGTGAAAAGTCGCCGCTACCCACGCCCGTATTGGTAGTCGTCGTGGGGGGCCACGGCGCCGTGGTGGGGTGGCCGCTGGTCATCCCCGGCGACCCTCCTCTCGTGGGGGTACCGCTCCACAGAAGCAGGAGGACCCTGGAGCTCATCAGGCAGGAACGGGCCTTTTCCATAAACCTGGTGAAAAACGCCGAGAGGGCCTACGAAATCTTCGGCAAACCCGGCGAGCGGAAGCTGGAGAGGTGGGGACATGTGTCTAGGTGCAGATTGGCGCCGTGTCTGGCGCTGGGGGACGCCGCACGGGTCGTCGAATGTGTATACAAGGGGGAGGTGGAGGTGGGGGATCACGTGGTGGTTCTATGTCACGCGGTGGCCGGCTACGGTTGCGGCGAATACTCGGTGTGGGACCCCTGCAATGCTAGCCGCCGGCGGCAGGCGGAATGAAGACCACCTCGTCGCCGTCTTTCAGCCGCGTATCTAAGCCGTTAAGCCACTCGACAGCTCTCCCGTTTACCAGTATGTTGTACATGGGTTTCAAGTTGCCCCCCTCGTCCAGTAGCTCCTCCCTAAGCTTCGCGTACTTCCTAGCCAACGCGTCTATCAGCCCCCGTATAGTTAGGCCGTCCGGCACCTCGACCTCCGTCTTCAACACGCCTGTTAGCTCATAAAGCGTCGCCAGGAACTTAACCCTGAGCTTCACGAGAGGTGCCGCGTCTCTGTTTTAAGTATTTTTCTTGGCGAAGTAGAAACAAGGCGCGCCGAGCCCGCTTTCGCAGACGCGTACCCATGTGGCGTCGAGGAGATCAGCTATGTGCCTAGCGAGGCACTCCCCGCTGACGCCCGGCATGCCGCAGGGGACCACGTAGACGTCGGAGGGTTGCACAGGCGGCTTCTCCAGGGGGGAGGCCAGGTATTTGCCGTCCATCTCAGCCAACACGCCCCTCAGCCTCTCGGAGGCCTGGTCGGCGTCTACCACCACGTCGGCGTAGCCGTCTCTGCATATAGCCACGGTGATCACGTAGTCGTGGCCGTGTACGCGGGCCCACCCAGGCGAGAAGGAGGGGTTATGCGCAACCGAGATGCT
>WYEI01000169.1 GCA_009903905.1 Pyrobaculum sp.
CCGCGTCTGCCAACGTGCTTTCTGCACTTGAGAAGGCCAAGCGGCGTGATATAGCGAAGCCCGAGCTGGAGGCTACGCTTAAGAAGATGGTGGATTTCGCCGTGATAGAGCCGACGGCGTTGGACCCCAACGGCATTGTGCCGAAGTATAAACACATACTGAACACCTACGTGGAGACGTATGAGCACGAGATACGCAGGATTGTGGACGATGGGATCACCGTGAAGAATCTGGCCACGGCCGTGGAGGCGCTTAGATACATGAACTTCATATATAAGGTGGTTGACCACTACTACAAGACGGCTAAGAAGTACAAGGCCTTCTACCTGGTGATACAGCTCACAATGCTACTGCCTCTTTTGAAGGAGCTTACTGACACGGTAAACGAGGCGGTTAACTCCTTCATCAAGGGGGTCCCCATCGGCGACAGCGCCGGCCCTCTCGTGGCTTATAACGTGTTGAGCCAGTGCTGGGCGCCCACGTATCACTCAGCCGTTAAAGACACCGTGGTCGCCGAATGCGACTACCAGGGAAGGAGGCTGTATGTCATCAAGGCGGAGGGCCCCGGGAGCACCGTGGGGAGGCTGGACGAGGCCGTGGAGTACGTCTTCAACAAGCTCAACGCCAAGCCCAAGTACATAGTTACTGTAGACGCCGCACTGCGGCTTGAGGGCGAGAAGACGGGGGAGGTGGCCGAGGGAATCGGCGTGGCCATGGGCGGCGTCGGCGTCGAGAAGTTCAACATAGAGAGCTACGCCGCGAAATACGGCGTGCCGCTCTACGCGTTCCTAATAAAGATGAGACAAGCCGAGGCCTTAACCACCATGACCAGCGACATATACACCGCGGTGCAGAACACCACCAAGAGGGTGCTGGAGTTCATAAATACAAATGTGCAACCTGGCGAATCCGTGCTCCTAATAGGCGTCGGCAACACGGTAGGCGTTGCCCAGCCCCACGCCGCGGCTTAGTATCACCCTGGTTTTAGGACGTTTCCGTTTCCCAGGTTGTGTTGAGCAACTTGCCAACGCCTTACCAGCGCGTCGATAATATCTTTTAATACACCGCGCCGGGCACAGCATAGTCAAGCACTACGCCGGAGCTATTTACTCCCCTTCTTGCCGGTTATCATCGGCGTTTTAATGTGAGCACTTTCTGAAGCCACAAAGGTTTTTTTGGTCTATAACTTCTGAGGGCGCCGGCGGAGACGGTCGGCGCCGCCGCGGGCGACTTTCGACACGTAGCGTGTGAATGAGGACGTGAAGACGACATGAGGACGGGCACCTATATGGGCGCTAAGCCGCATGGGGCTTATGCACAGTACTGGCCGGCTAAGGGGGGAAGACGAACAATATCTTTTTAAAAGCCGAGGTGGTGGGGAACCGTGAGGCTTAGGGCTCCGTTTCTCCGGTTGGTTCTGCGCAACGCGTATATGGAGCTTGAGCTTGAGGACATCGTGGTGTTTGCGGAGTCTAGGAGGAGGGGGCTGTACGCTGAGATATATATGGGCGACGTGGGGTATATATACGAGAAGGGCGAGTGGCATGCCTACGACGGCGAGGGGAGGTCCAAGCCCATAACTCCCCAGGAGGCTGAGAGGCTTAGGAAGCTGTCGAGGAAGCTGGCCACCTTGCCCAGGTATCACGTGTTGGAGCAACTCATAAAGGCGCTTTCCGCCGTGGAGGCGGAGGCGAGGCCGTAGTATGCTCATATTATCTGAAAACCACCTTTATTAACGCAGGTAATCCTTGAATCCATGCCGAGGAGCAAGAGCCAGGATAAGATGTCGCTTATCTCCGTCCACGTGCCGAAGAAGATGCTGGAGGAGCTTGACGAGCTCGTGAGACGCGGCATATTCCCCAACAGAAGCGAGGCCATAAGAGCCGCGTTGCGCGACCTCCTGTATAAAGAGGTTTTCAAAGCTAAGCCGGCGAGAGAGGAGGAGAAGGAGGAGGAGCTCCCCATCTCCCTAGTGAAGGGGAGGTAATATAGAACACCGAGAATTTTCCGTCCTAGTCCACACGCCCGTTTTACATATTAATGGGGTCTTTCCTAATGTCGTGATCCTCGTGCCGTCCCTGGTCTACGAGATTTTGAAGCGCGCGCAGATACTGCGGTCTCTCGACGACATCGCGCGGGAGCTGGGCCAACAGCCCGAGAGCTTGATGAGATACATCGAAGAGGGCAGGGCGAAGGGGCTTTTCCACGTGGAGAGGAAAACCGCGGAAAGGTACGAACTCACGGAGGAGGGGCGGCGCAGAGCCGCCGAGGGTCTCCCCGAGTACAAGCTCCTGAAGAGCGCGGTGTGTAGCGGGGGGGCCTGCGTCGTGGACCTCAACCAGCCCGAGGCCGACATAGCCCTCGCCAACTTGGCCAAGCTGGGGGCCAGGCCCAAGGGCCGCGTCTTGGAGCTCGACGAGGAGACCTACAGAAAGCTACTTGCGGCGGCGGAGGAGAAGCAACGGCTTCTCCAGAGCCTTGACGTAGCGCCGCGGGAGGTGCTCCAAGAGTTCCTCAAACGGAGGCTGGTGCGGAGGGTGGAACGAACTATCATCTACGTGAAAGCCGCCGTGTCGCTCGCCGAGGTCCAGCCAGCGGAGGTAAAGACCGCCATCACAAGCGAAGACATAGCCACGGGCAGGTGGCGGAGCTACATCCTGAAGCCCTTCGACCTATCTGCGGAGCCGCCGGAGTACCCAGCGCCGGTGCCCCACTTCTTCAACGAGTTCCTTGACTACGTCAGGGAGGTGATGGTGGGGCTCGGCTTCGAGGAGGTGAGGGGGCCCGTGCTGGAGGTGGAGTTCTGGAACTTCGACGCCCTCTTCCAGGCCCAGGACCACCCCGCCAGGGAGGTGCACGACACGTTCTACGTGCAGTGGGACGGCCACCTGGAGAGGCCCCACGAGGATCTCATGAAGGCCGTGGGCCGCGTCCACGAGGAGAAGTGGGGCTACAGGTGGGACCCCAAGAAGGCGCTGAACCCGGTCCTCCGGACGCAGACAACCGCCACGACGATCAGGGCGCTGGCGGAGAGGGGAGACGGCGAGTACAAGGTCTTCACCATCGGGAGGGTCTTCCGCCCCGAGAAGCTGGATCCGAAACACAGCATGGAGTTCCACCAGCTAGACGGAATAGTGGTGGGCCCCGGCCTCACCTTTAAACACCTGCTGGGCCAGCTGGAGCAGATCGCCAAGGCTCTAGGCATGACAAAGGTCAAGTTCAGACCCGCCTATTTCCCCTTCACCTCCCCCTCCGTGGAGGTCTACGCCGAGCACCCCAAGCTGGGCTGGGTGGAGTTCGGAGGCGCAGGCGTCTTCCGACCTGAGGTCACCGAGCCCCTCGGCGTGAAGAGGAGCAGGGTGCTCGCCTGGGGCTGGGGGCTGGACAGAATAGCGATGATCCTGCTGGGGATAGACGACATAAGGGAGCTCTTCACAAAAGACCCAGACAAGCTGAAGGAGTACTACAGCAGGTGGGTAAGATACAGACGGACAACAGGTACAACCGGAAGTAGATATACATACTAGCAATTGTCAAGCAAGTTATTTACGGCGACTAAAACCTTATATATATAATAAATCCTTAATTCCATGAAGACAGGGTTAATAGTGGGGATAGTGGTAATGCTGGTAATACTCGCCGCCTTGGCGCTACTCCTCACACAGCCACCGGCGCAGACCCCCACCCCAACAACTTCGCCCACCGCGACGCTCTCTCCAACTTCGCCCACTACATCCCCCTCGCCGACGCCAACGACGACGCCGACCACCACGCCGACGACGCCTAAACCGAAGTATAGGTTAATAATCTTCACAGGCGGCACCGGCGGCGTCTACTTCCCCATAGGCTCTAAACTCGCGGAGATGTTGAATAAATATGCCGGTGATGCGGTCGCCGCCGAGGCGAGGACAAGCGGCGCCTCTGTAGCCAACGCCAACGCGCTGGCGCAGGGCGACGCCAACATAGCCTTTATACAAAACGACATAGCTTACTACGCCTACAACGGCCTCTATATGTTTGACAAAAACAAGGTTGACATGAGGGGAGTCATTTCCCTCTATCCAGAGACTGTCCAGATCGTGGTTCTTGCAGACAGCCCAATTAAGAGCATATACGACCTAGCTGGCAAAAAGGTGGCGGTGGGGGCCACAGGCTCCGGCGTGGCGGTAAACGCGGAGCAGATACTCAAAGCGGCCGGGATCTGGGACAAGGTGGAGAAGGTATACGCGCCATTTACAGACGCCGCCAACCTGCTCAAGCTCAGGCAGATCGATGCCGCCTTCGTAACCGCGGGGCATCCCACATCGGCCATAGTCGAGCTCTCCACCACCACACCCGTGAGGTTGATCCCCATACCAGACGAGGTGTACAATAAATTGCTGGGCGAGGGCTACAGATTCTACACACGCGTGGTGGTGCCTAAGGGCACCTACAACGGCTTAGACAGCGACGTCCAGACAGTCGCCGTGATGGCCATGATAGCAGCAAGGCCAGACGTGCCAGACGACGTTGTATACGCCGTATTAAAGACCATATTTGATAATCTAGACGAGTTCAGAGGCTCACATGCCAGAGTGGCTGATTTATCTCTTGAAAAGGCGCTAGACGGCATGTCCATCCCCCTGCACCCAGGCGCCGTGAAGTTCTACCAGGAAAAAGGTTTGAAGATACCCACCGAGTTGTTGACAACCAAATAGATGTTTTTTCTTTATCTTGTTGTTTTCATATTTCCCAACACAACCTTGTTGTTCCTCCCGCCGGTAAACGTCACCATACAGTACATACACAGCGTAGAGAAAACGACTGTGGTGGAGAAACTGGAGGTGAGGAGCACGGGCGTGTACCTCCTCTACGCTGACTACGGCGGCGCCTGCGGTTACGGGATACCGTGCAGAGCGGGAGACACAACAACAGGTTACCTAGGCAGGTCAGTTGTCATGTACTGCGACCCCGTAAACATGTGTACCGTCACGACGCCGGTCGGCAGTGTGAACGTCGTGGGCGTGTTTGCCGTAGGAGCTATAAAACTCAACCTTTTCGGGCCCTATGGGAAGTAGCATTCGCCTCCTTTCAAGACCTTACGTGGTGCTGGTGGCGCTCCTAGCGATTTTGATAGCAGTGGCTGAGCTGGGGTTCCAGATGGGTTTCAACTTCTACCTCTACAACCTCTTGACAAAGCTAGGCCTCGACCTGCCTTGGCTTAGAACAACGCTCGACACACAGCAGGTGCAGGCGCTGGTGCTGGCGCTGACGCTCGCAATAGTCTTCATAGCCTACCCCCTCCGGAAGAAAGAGAGGGAAAAAGTCCCCCTATACGACCTGGCACTTGCGTTTCTCGGCTTCGCCGCCTTCTTCTACGTGGTTGTGGTGTTCCCGGAGCTTGTATATAGAGTCGGCCGCCCCACCATGCTTGACATCGCAATGGGGATTCTGGCGATTGCGCTTCTGATAGAGGCGACCAGGAGGGCGCTGGGGCCGGTGTTGCCCCTGGTGGCGTTGGCGTTTCTCATATACGGCATGATATACGGAATAGAGGCGTACTCCCACGTCGAGAATCCACCGGCTAGGGCAACCACGGCGCTGGTGAACCACCTCTACCTCGCCAAAGAGGGCATATTCGGAACTCCCCTCTTCGTGATGGTCACCTACGTCTATGCGTTCGTCCTCTTCGGGGCATTCCTAGAGAAGCTGGGGGTCGGCGCCTACATAACGCAACTGATGCTTTCGCTATTAGGCAAAAAACCAGGTGGCCCCGCCAAGGTTGCAGCAGTTTCAAGCGCGCTGGTTGGCACGTCCTCGGGCTCGTCTGTTGCCAACGTGATGATCACCGGCACCTTTACCATACCCATGATGAAGAGGTCGGGCTTTCCCCCCCATTTGGCAGGCGCAGTCGAGGCGGCTGCGTCCACCGGCGGCCAGCTCATGCCGCCTGTCATGGGCGCCGCGGCTTTCGTCATGGCGGAGTTTCTCGGCAGGCCGTACAGAGACATCATGATAGCGGGCTTCATACCAGCCCTCCTCTACTACATCGGCGTCTACATCTTCATCGACCTCTACACAAAGAGACTCGGTATAAAACCGACTGAGGAGAAATTCCCGCCGTTGCTCCGCCTGATGCGGAGCCTCTATCTGCTCCTCCCAATCCCGTTGATAGCGTATCTGCTGGTGGTGGGGATACCGCCACAACACTCCGCAATAGCGGCGTTGACCCTCACGGTGGTGACTGGGCTAGTGGCGCAGCCCTCTGTCTCTTGGACGGTAAAGATCACCACGATAGCTGGCATAGCCCTGCTGGCGGTTGCAATTATATATGCAGGTCTGAATCCCTACGCCGCCGTCATAACCCTCGGAGTTTTGACAATAATAATCGGCGTTGTGCTGGGGCTCCTCCTTAGAGGCGGGCGGAGCTTCGCCGCTCTGATATATGAAGCGCTGACCTCCACGAGCACCACGGCGACCACCGTGTTTCTGGCAGCAAGCATGGCAGGCATAGTGCAAGGCGTGCTCACATACACGGGTCAAATCACCGCCATAGGGTTTAAACTACTTGAGCTGGCAGGCGGCAATTTGCTTCTGTTGCTCCTCATGACGATGTCTATAAGCCTAGTTCTCGGCATGGGCGTCCCCACGACTGCGAACTACATAATCACGTCGCTTGTCTCCGCATCAGCCATCGCCTCGGCGGCGAGGGAGCTGGGCTACGCCCCAGACGCCGCCCTCTTGATGGCACACATGTTTGTATTTTACTTCGGCATACTTGCCGACGTGACGCCGCCCGTCGCCCTAGCCGCATACGCCGCAAGCACAATAGCGAAATCAGACTTCTTCAAGACAGGGCTCTACGCAAGCATCTTGGCGCTGGCGGGCTACCTAGGGCCCTACATGTTTGCGTTTCACCCCGACCTCCTGTTAGTCACGGTGAAAAACTGGGACGCAACCGCGGCGTTAGGGGTTTTGATAAACTTCGCCTCGGGTGTGGTAGGCATGTACTCGTTAGCCGCCGGCGTCACGGGGTACTTAAGAAGGCCGCTACCGCGCTACCTCAGAGCTCTTTTAATACCGCTGGGCGTAGTCAACGTCGTGGTGAATCCGCTCCAGAACCCCGCGGTGCTTCTAGCCAACATAGCCGTGTTGACGTTTGCGGCTTTAAAGAAATAAAACAGCGCCTTCTCCAGCCTGTGAAACGGGCTCTCTTCCCCGGCCGCTTCCAGCCCCCCCACTGGGGCCACGTGTATGCGGTTACGGAGATCCTGCGGGAGGTAGACGAGGTGGTGGTGGCCGTCGGGTCGGCCCAGTTTAACTACCTCCTGAAGGACCCCTTCACAGCCGGCGAGAGGATCTGGATGCTGAGGGAGGCCCTCCGCGAGGGAGGGGTGGATCTGGGGCGCGTGGTGGCGATACCCATCCCCAACGTGGAGAACAACCTGGAGTGGCTGGGCCGCGTGAGGTCGTACGCCCCGCCGTTTCAAGTGGTGTATACGGGAAACCCCTTCGTCGCACTGCTCTTCAGAGAAGCCGGCTACGAGGTGAGGCGGCAACCCATGTACCACAGGGAGAGGTACAGCTCCACCAGAGTCAGGGAGCTCATGCTCCGAGGGGACCCCCAGTGGGAGGAGCTCGTGCCGCGTTCTGTCGCGGAGATAGTAAAGGCAATCGGCGGCGTCGAGAGGCTGAAGACGGCGGCCACGGGCGAGGCCGAGCCGCACCGCTGGTGACCATTGAAGTTAAATAACGCGCGGGGAGGTTAGACGTGACAGATGAGCTGGAGGTACTCAGAAAGCTAGACAAGGTCCTCCACACGATTAGATACGACGGCATGCGGTTGCTGGTGTTGCTGTATTTCCTCAACCAGCAGTTTAAATGGGTGGACTCATACCTCCTGGCGGAGCTCGGGCTCATGACCACTGGGTTCTACACCGCCTCCATCCGCCTCGAGAAGCTCGGCCTCGTGGAGAGGAGGCGCTTGGACATAAAATCCTTCGTCAGAATTACGGAGAAAGGCCGCCGCTTCGCGGAGTGCCTCCTCTTCCTGCTGGAGGATCAGCGCAGGGGAGACCAGAAGGACTCCGCAACTCTGTAGACCTGCTCCAGCTCCTCCCTCCGCCCCCCGACGCAACGCAGGATCCTGCCCCCCTCCATCACGCATATGACGTCGGCCACATACATCGCCTCGAAGGGGTCGTGGGTGACGTACAGCACCGGCATCCCCAGGGCCTTCACAACGTCGTTAAACCTCTTCTTGTTCAGCCAGTCTAGGTGCGAGGTGGGCTCGTCCATGAGGAAGGCGCACGGCCGCGCCAGCAGAGCCGCGGCGAGGTTCACCAGTTGCTTCTGCCCAGTGGAGAGGCCGCCCCTCCGCGGCAGGAGAGCCTCTATTCCAAGCCTCCTCACCACCTCCCCCACCTCCGCCTCAGCGCCGTGCATCTCCGCGACCATACGCAGAAACCTGTCCACCCGCGTCGGGGGATCCACAGGCACAGACTGCACGTAGGCAAGCCCCCTCCTCTCCGGCGGGAGGCGGGACACATCTCTGCCGCAGGCCGCCACGCGCCCCTCCGCCTTTATGACGCCGGCGATTGCGTCCAGCAGTGTGGTCTTCCCCGAGCCGTTTCTCCCCACGACGGACACCACCGAGTTAACCTCCAGCCTGTCTACACGCACCACAAACGACCCCCGCCTAGCCACGAGGTTCTCCACTAGGAGAGCCATCGCCTAGCCACAAAGGCAAGCGCGGCCACGGCGGCTATCACGGCGAGAGAGGCCCCCACAGCCGGGCCGACGCCGTAGCTGAGCCACGCCTGGTAGATGTAGATAGAGGCCGTCACGGGATACGAGGCGAATATCAGCAACACGCCGAGCTCGCCGAAGCTCCTAATCCAGGAAAACACCAGGGCAGACGCCGTGGCGGACCTCAGCGAGAGGAGGAGAAGAAGGAGGAGCCTTAGCCCCGAGAAGCCGAGGGCGCGGAAAAACGCCTCGGCCCGCTCCTCCCTCAGCGCCCCGTCGAAGATGGAAAACGACGTGGGCAAAGCCATGACCGCCATCGCAATAAGAACCCCAAGCGGTCTGTTAATCACATGTTCGGAGACGAAAGACGCCGACGGGCACAGAACCTCGACGCCTCCTCCGCAGAAGAGCCGGGGCAGGCTGAAAGACGCCAACAACAACACCCCCACAGACGTCGGCGGCACAACAGCCGGTATGTACAAGACCTGCGCCAGCGCCCCCCACGCCCCGCCCCTCCGCGCCGCCACCGCCGCGGCGAGGCCAGGCACCAGCGACAGGAGAGAAGCCGCAAGCCCAAAAACCGCCGTCAACACGAAGCTCTCCACGAAACCGGGCGGCGGCGGGTCGACATACAGCAACGGCAACGCCACCATGAGCAGAAGCAAAACAGAGGCCGTCAACCCAACAACCGCCTTA
>WYEI01000167.1 GCA_009903905.1 Pyrobaculum sp.
ATCCGCTGAAGCCCTCGGCGCCGAACTGCCCAAGCAGGTGAAGCGCCACGTCCTTGCCCATTACGCCCCTTAGGAACCGCCCCTCAACGTCTATCCTAAACGGCATAGGCACCACCAGCCAGGTCTTGCCCAGCTTAAGCGTTGCGGCTATGTCGGTAGCCCCGAGACCCTGGGCGAAGGCCCCCACGGCGCCTGCCGTGTTTGTGTGGGAATCCGCGGCGAAGACCACCTGCTCCGGCATGGCGTATTTCTCCAGAATTATCTGGTGGAGAATGCCGCCGCCCACGTCGTAGAAATGCGGCAGGCCAAGCGACTTTACGTGCTTCCTGATGTAGACCATGATCTCGGCGGCTCTCTGAGTAGGCGGAGGAGATAGGTGGTCAAACGCCACCACCACCCTGTCTCTGTCAAACACCTCCACCTTACCCATAGACTCCAGCACCTCCAACACGTGGTACCCCGTGAGGTCGTGGAACCCCACCAAATCCGGCGCCACCTCAACCACCTCGCCCGGGGTCGGCGCCTTCCCCAACTTTTTAGAGAATATGTATTCAGTCCACGTAGGCATGTAGAGAAAAAACGTTCTATATATAAAAAAATTTAGGGCTTACCCTACCCGCAGTGCGGCGTTTACCGCCGCGTAGGCGTCCACAAGCCCGTAGCCGCTGAACACGTCAAAGCCGGCGGGGCCTATGTCTCTTGCCGTGGAGGTCAGCACTTGGTACATCTCGTCGGGCGTCAGTGGCCTTAGGCCTAAGGCGGATCTGACGGCTTGTATCAACGCCACCACACCTGTGACGTGGGGCGTCGCCATGGAGGTGCCGGACATGTAGGCATATTGTCCGCCTGGGTAGGTGGAGAGTATGTTGACGCCGGGCGCCGCCACGTCCACCTCGGGGCCGTCGCTCGACCAGGTGGGCACGTTGTAGTTCTGGTCGACGGCCGCCACAGCAATTACCCAGCTGTACCTCGCCGGGTATGCGACGTTGTTTGTGCTGGGGTTGCCGTCGCCTGAGTTTCCAGCGGCTACAACCTGTATGGCGCCTTGTTGATAGGCCCAGTAAGACGCGTCTCTGAGCACTGAGGCGTCTGAGGGGCCGCCCAGCGACATCGACAGTATCTTGACGCCGGCCTTTACGGCCTCCACTATGCCTTCTGCGATATCGCTGTAGTAGCCGCTTCCGGAGTCGCTTAAGACCTTGACGGCCACCAGCCGGACTTTGGGCGCCACCCCCGCCATGCCGACGTTGTTGAGAGAGGCCGCGATTATGCCGGCGACGTGCGTGCCGTGGCCGTTCCTATCTGCGCAATTCGCCAAGTTCGTGCCTTTGTAAAGCCTTGTCCCCACGGTGTATATACAATACACCACTTTTCCAGAGAGCTCTGGATGTTTGTAATCGATGCCTGTGTCTAAAACAGCCACCGTGACTCCGTAGCCGAAGGCGGCGTCTCCGATGGTGGTGAAATAAGCGTCCCATACCAGATGCGCGTTTATCATCTTCACGTTCCACTGCACGTCTGAATAATCTCCGAAGCCCACGGCGTACGCCACCTTATCCTCCTCCACGTACCTAACGTTTTTCAGCTTCCCTTTCAACTCGTCCACTTTGTGGTCGGGAACCTGAAGCACAACTGCCTTGATTTCTCTGATGTGTTTCAACGCCTTTATCTCTCCGGTGTTGTTCAGCTGGCTGAGCCCGTTGAGCGCGGAGGCGTCTTCATACCCCACGACAATTCTCGCCGCGTTTAGAAACGCCGCCAGCGCCAACAGCGCCAGGATTTTAGTTCTTGCGGCCATGGAGCCGTTTGAAAAAATGTTAATAAATGTTTTGGTGTATACCTCTTTAACTATGTCATTAATTCGTTGAAAATCTCCGCAACGCGTTTCTGCACCTTTTTCGACACGCCGACGCTCCTCGCAGTCTCCAGGACCTCAGCCCCTATGCGGAGCTGTAGGTCGAGCTCGCCGAAGAACTGGGGCGCCTGTCTAATGGTGGCCCGGCCATCCCACTGTATTAAATAAAGCGCTTGCAACACCTCGACGTAGTTTATGCGGCCGATTGGGTCAAACGGCGGGAGGCGGGGCCCCCTCTCGCCCCGTCTGTTGGACAGATAAATCTCCCGCATGTAGCCGCTCAGCGCCACTATTGTCCTGTAGATCTCCTTCGTCCCCCTGGCCTTCACGGGGTCGTACACTATCCTCGCCGCAGTGGGCCTGACGACACGCGCCACCTGCTCCACATCCAGGATCCTCGTCATAGGCGGCACCCCGTATATCCAGTTCACCTCCACCCCGTACCCAACGGCCTTGTCGTATATAGCCGCTACCTCGTCCAACGCAGGCAACGGCGGAAGCACAAGCCTCCTCACCCCGAGGGCATCTGCAAACATCACATACCAGTCGAACTCCTCCCCAGCCACCCGGGGCAACACCAACGCCTCCGGCGGCATCTCTTCGAACTCAAGCGCCGCGGCGACGGGGGACCGGGAGGTGTCGAGCTCCCCCACCTCCAGCACATACGGCACACCAGCCCGCCCCACGTATCTAAGGAGCCGGCGCCACCGGCCCCTCCTCTTGAGGTAGACCTGGTACCTCATACCAGCCCGGCCGCGAGCTCAGCCGCAACCACAGCCCTGCAGACCGCCTGCGGCGCGTCCATCGCCTCCTCGCCTATCCTGTACACCCCCGCCGCCTTTTCTAGAACCCACCTGTTTGCGAAGTCCCCACGGGGGAACCCACCAACGACAACCACAGAGCCCAACAGCGACCGGCCTAAACCCGGCAGAGACGCCTTCTCCCCGGCCTCGTGCAGAGCGACCCAACGGCCCCCCAGCTTCTCCAACAGGCCGCGGAGGCTTTTCCGGCTCAGCTCCATAAGCGGCTCGCCGCTGGGCGGCACTTTCCCAGCCGAGAAAAGCTGCTCCATTAACGACACGAAGTTGTTGTAGTTCTTGGGAACCCTGGTCTCAGGGCGGATTGAGATTACGTGGTCATCCCGCGTATGTACATACACCCGCCCAAGTCCCCTCCTGTTTAGCAGGCTGTATTGAAACGCCAGCAGAACTTGGTGCACTATGTCGGGCCTCCCCCTCCTAGCCGCGTCTGTTAGCTGAGACATAGCCGGGTGGTGCCTCGCCCTGTCGAGCAGAAGCTCCCCAGGCCTCTTGCCCCGCCTCCTCGCGTCGGCCACCACCGCTGGGTGGCCCCAGAGCTCCCTAGGCACGAGCTCCAAGGCGGATTCGGCGAGTACCAGAATCACTGGAGGAAGCCCTTCTCAAGCTCTTCTAGATCAGCCAAGATCGTGTTTACAGCCCTCTGCACGGCCTCCAGGGGGGTGCCCCTCCTCACCTTTAGCTTAAAGTAGACGTTTTCCTGCAGGGGGTGATCCACGTCGAATTGCACATACTCGACGTCTGGGTCGTTGGATAGGTACTCCACCAGCGGCGAGAACAAGGTGTAAGACTCCCCCTTTACCTTGACCTCCAGATGTTTATCGTCCAGTCTCAAAATCTCTAGGTTAAGCACACAGAAGGCTATCTGAGGTTTTTTAAATTTTCCAACAGAAGAACCCGCGTCTTCTGGGGAGGGTGTCTGAGGCTTAACACGGCGCCTCTGTTTAAAACACCTGCTTTTATAAGCTCCTCCACAGCCGCCTCTATGGAGATCCCCCTGGCGAAGGCATACGCCACCACCACCCTCTTAGCCTGGGGGGTCAGGGGATGTTTCTCCGCCTCTTCGTACATCTTTGAAAGAGCCTCAGCCGCCTCCAACACCTCCTCGTAGCTCAGCTCGGTCTCCAGCACATCTCCCTGAACCTCCGCGAAGAACCCCTTGAACCTCAACGCATCAGCCACTACGTCTGGGGGGATGGGCCTTGTGAGCTCCGCGTCTCTAAACAAGACGAGCAACGGCACCTGGACGACGCCGCGCCCCCCTCTGGCCAGCCCCGCAAGCCTCTTCACAAGAGCAACCGCGTCTTCCAGCTCCTCCCCCTCGCCCTCCAGCTGCACGTAGACGTGTGTAAGGCGGGTGTTGACTATATACGTCGTCTTGACGTGCTTCTGTATAAACACGAGGAACCTCTCAACCTCCTCCCTTGTGTTGAACTTAAACGACAAGGTTACATACACGCCGAACCCTGGGGCCGGAGTTAAAAAATTTGTCAGTCTCGTAAGAAGCCCCAGCTTCTAACCGACTCAGTAGGCCTTCACGAGCTCCAGCGGCAATTTTAGTTGAGGAAATAACGGTTAAAGCGGTCTCACGTATTCCCTCGCCGCTGTGGTGAATGCCAGCAGACCCTTCGGTCTGTACACCTCTCTTATCGTGTCTTCGTATACCTCGTATCGGCTGAATGCCAGCTCTAGCTTTGTCTCCTTCACGGCGCCGTTTTGGGCGCAGTATGCCCTTAGCTGATTCAACGAGAGGCACACCTCCGACCCATCCCTAGCCACGTAAACCTCAACCATGTACGGGTGGGGGTTGTTTACTGGCTTCTCCTTCACCACCCTCACCATCCACGGGTATTTGCGTAGAGCCTTCGCTATTTCAACCAGCCTTTCCCTGGCGTGGGGAGCCCACGCCCTAATCCACTCCACGCCGAATGCCTCCAGCTCTGGATACTCCCGTAATAGTTCCTCCGCCTGGTCAGTCTTAACAAGCCGGCTTAGGCGGCTTCCCATCTCCGCCGTGTCTTTGTGCCTTGAGATTTCTGTTTTTCTTGTGTAGTTGTTTTTAAACTGGCGCATGGGGATGTGGCGTAGACGCGGAAAAGCCGCCTCAGCCCGGCTCTCGGCGGCGCCGTACTCCGTGTATCATGGGCTGTATTCGGAGGCTGTGGTTTCCTCCACCGCCTCCGCCGTGGCGCTTGTGGAGGTAGGTCGGTTTAGAGAGGCTGTTGAGTATGTGCAGAAGGCGGCTAAGACGCTGTATGAGGGGGCGAGGGAGGTGTTTGAACAGGTTAAGGTCACGGCTCAGCGCCTAGTTGAGCTGTTTGTTGAAGCCGTCACGAGGGTGCTGGCTTGGATCAACGAGCACAGAGCATACCTCTTCTTGATAGCGGCCGCCGCGGCTGGCGTAGTTGCGTTGTCTTTTGCGTTGAATCTGTGGGGTCTTGTGGAGTTGGAGAAGCTGGTGCATGCCGCCGTGGGTGCGCCGTTTGTGGCTGGGCTGGCGGATACAGGTGGGAAGGCGGCGGAGAGGTTTAAGACGCTGGCCGAGAGGTGGAGGGTGGATGAGAATGAGAAGCAGAAGATAGAAGAGATCATTAACGAGGTCATCAACGCCCCTCTGAAGGGAGAGAGGCTGTTTTCGAAGTTGACAAGATTGGAGAATCTGTCACCGCCACTCGCGGAGCTGAGAAAGGCGTTGAAGCATGTCAAGGGCGAGGTGGTGCAAGACGCCGCGGTGGCCGCGGCGCTAGTACTCTACAAGACTCTTGTGAAAAACGCCGAGGCCATCGGGGAGTGGGCTGGGTGGTACAAGTGGGCGAGGGGTCTGGTTGAGAGGCAGGTGTTCACTGTGACGGCAGAAGAGGTGAAGAAACTCAGCGGGTCGCAGAGGGGGCTTGAGGAGGTGGCGGAGGAGGTGATAGAGGAGCTGAACAGGGTGTTGGTGTTGTACTCGCAGAGCGACTTCTATAAGGAGAGGCCCGACCTCCTCAACAAGCTCAAGCAACACCTGGAGGTGGACTTTGGCGAGGCGGAGGGGCTGGCCGAGGCGAGGAGCGACGAGCTCTCTGAATTTGGAGGCGTCAATATGGGGACTAAGGTCTACGCCGCCCTTCTCTCCGCGGCGAGAGGCGGGATATACGGACACATCGCCACGTTATTTATGGGTGAGGGGGCTCTGGCGGATATAGTGATGTCGGCGCCCGTGACAGCCTACGAGAAGGCCAGGAAGATCGCCGGAGCGCGCGGAGAGACTGTTGACCCGTCCCGCTCGCGTAGGAGGGCGAAGGCTGGGGGGATTGCTGGGGGGCGCGGCGGGGCTGTGGATCTGCCGCATGTGGAGGCGGCTGATTGGGGGGACAGGGCCGCTTCTGTGCTTCTGCGGTTCTTAATCGGATACGGCGAGATAGATCCGCAACTCTTGAGCGGAGCCGGCGAGGTGAGTCTCAAGTTTAGACTCGTCAAGAAAGACGGCAAGAAAGACGACGAGAAGAAACGCGTCGAGGGGGGCGTCGAGAGGGGGTTCCAGGTGTTTAGGGCCTACGGCGGCGTTGAGGCGCCTGTCGGCGAGCTGTGGATAGGGGACGTGGCTTACTTCAAGATCGGCAAAGAGGAGCTGAGGCGTCTCGTGGAGGAGGCGAGGAAGACGGCGCCAGACCTCTCGGGGATGGACACGTCGCGGCAGTACGTAGAGTGGCGCGCCACAGACGTGACGACCGTCAAAAGACAGATAGTGGCTGGCACAGTTCATTCTTGGCAGTTGAGGTGGTACTTCGGCCTCCTCGGCGGGCCGAAGTCATTCAGCGGCAGTGCTAGCGTCACGAAGGAGGGCATCAAGCTCTTCGTCACTGCGTATTGGCCTCGCGAAAGTGAGAACCAGATCTTGAAGAAGAGCAGTTGGCTGGAGTCTCTGCTAGGCCATACCGTTAACAACTGGCGGGAGCTGGTAGACGCAATAAACTGGAGCTGGGTTTTGAAGAGGGTTGAGGAGCTGATCGGCGCATTGAAGCCCTGGATAGGCCACGAGAGTGCTAACGACGCAGAGAGGGAGGGGTTAGTGAGGAGGATGTTGGGCGAGCTGGAGCTCCTTGCCAACTTCGCCGAGGCGAGGAGGGGCATGGATGACGGTAGGTGGAAAGAGGTGAGAGCTGTGAGGCTGGAGGAGGCGGTGGAGGCGTTGAGCGGCGGGAGGATAAAGGGCGATCACGCCAAAGGGCTGGCCCAGGTGATTATCTACTACGCCGAGGGGCATAAGAAAAAAGCAGAGGGGCTCATCGAAGACCTAGCTAAAGTGGTCGGCGTCTCTAGAGAGGAGGTGCAGGGCGTCGTTGAACGCGTTCTCAGCGGTGAGGATCCCTATGTGTACTGCCTCGCTAGGGACTGCGCTAGGGATGAGATGGTGAGGAAGTTCGTCGCACCAGCCCTAGAGCTGATAATGTTGGACAAGGCGCTGAACGACAACGACGAGTTCAAAAAAGAGGAGGCGTTACTGTACTTCGGCGAGATGTATGCAACTGCGGTGGCGGGAGACGGCTCCGCGGGGCAGAGGAGTGTCGTGTTAGCCGTCGGTGGGGAGCTGGGCGGAGGCGCCGCGCTCCTACGCCTAGCCACGTTGCATCTGTTCAACCAGCTCCTGCCCGACGAGCTGAAATTTGGCGTACGGACGTACGTGGAGAGGGACAGATATTACTACATAGCCGCCCATGGTGAGAACGCAACGAAGCTTAAGCGACTCCTCGCAGTGACGGCACCCTCAGCCGGCGGAGGGTATTTAAGCGAAAAGTTCAAGAAATTCATGAAGGAGGCACGGGTAGAGGTGCGGCTCGACAACATAAGGCTGACTCCAAGCGGCCGCGTCGCCGCCGACTTGACCATATCTGAGGGAGGCGCCGCCGTGAAGTACTACTTGTATCTGCAGAACAGTATCTTGCTCGATTTCCAATCGACGGACCGGAGCCGCGCCGAGCTCGCGGCACGCCTACTAAGGCTGGCGGGCGTCAGCGCAGAGGTGAGTAAGGCGGGCAATAGAGGCGTGTGGCACGTCGTAGCCACCACCGACATGCTTGCGGCCGGGCGCGAGGAGCTTAGAAACGCCCTCGCAGAGATCGTTAGGAAAGCCGTAGAGAGAGGCTGGATGGATGAGAAGAAGGCGGAGTTCTGGCTTAAGAAGCTGGAGAGGGGGCGCACGGTGAGGGAGGGCTTGCCCAAGTACCTTGTGCGGCTGGACAAGGGCGCTCTTGAGGTCACATTCGGCTCTCCCAACCCCAACAGCATAACACGGGAGACACAACGGCTTAAGGAAATGGGTCTCGTGGAGGACTGGCACTTCACAGTCAAGATGCCTGAGGAGGACCGCAACGGCTACCTGTATATCCCCAGGGAGGGCTTGGCGTACGCCGCATGGCTCTCCGTAAAGGGCTCTGAGAAGCAACGGGAGCTAGCGACTAAGTTTGTAAGCTACATATTGGAGAGGGCCAGGGAGGAGGGCGAAGACGTGTACAGAAAGGCCTTGGAGGTCGTGGAGGAGGGCAGGGCTAGGGGCTCCCTAACGCTGAAGGGCTTTGAGAAGAAGGTTGAGGTGAACGGCAAGACATATGTCGTGAAGGTGAAAGGCGGAGAAGCCGTTGAGGAGGACAGAGGCGGCAGGAAGTTGCTGAGGATGAGGATCACGGCGGAGGTGGGCCGCGTAGAGGGCGAGCACATTGTAGACCCCGTGGTGCGTGAGTACAAGATAACATACGGCAGGTATGGAGCCGACAACGCGGCAGTGGGCTACGCCGTGGCGAAGGCCAGCGCCCCCGGCGGCAGGGAGGCAGACGCAGAGAGATTTTCTGCGCTGATCGAAGCCCTCACGGGGAGGAGGCCGGGAGTGTACCGCACGAGGGACGGCAAGATAAAGATGATGTGCTACGGGGAGCACCTAGAAGACTTCAGGCGCTACGCCGAACTCACAGACGCCATAGAGGAGTGGCTCAGGAAGACGAGGCGGTGAGACACCTGGACGGCATCAAAGATTTATACATGCGCCCAACGGCGCGTGTGAAGAAGACCGTGGTCACCCCAGGGGAGACTTTGGCATATGTGGAGGAGTTCGAGGTTAAGGGCTCTGCCTACAGCGTAGACTACAGGTATCTATCCTCCGTGTTGGGCGTGGCGGCTTTTGACGAGAAGACGCACATAGCCGTGGTGAGACCGCTGAAAGACCCGGCGATACCCCCGCCCGGCTCTGTGGCGTATTGCCAAGTGACCGGAAAGGGGAGGAGGGCCTACCAGCTTAGGTGCTTCGCCGTCGAGGGGCAGAGGGGCCCCGTCGATCTCAAATACGCCTTCACCGGAATCTTGCCGTACTTCTTCGCAGACGGGGAGCTGGGCATAGGAGACTACATACGGGCGAAGGTCGTCTCGACCTACGGCCCGCCGCTGGTGGTGAGCATACGCGGAGCCACCTACGGCTCTGTGTTGTCCCGTTGCCCCCACTGCGGCTCCGTGTTGAAGAGGCGCGGGATGGCTCTCTACTGCCCCAACTGCTCCACTGAAGTAAGGCGGAAAATAGCTGCTGGGCACTACACTGCATAACTTTTAAACCCAGTACACTTTTATACCGTGGACACGGTTCTGAAGGAGCTGATGCAACACTGGCGCCACTTCGTCGATACAGACATCGCGAAGGCCTACAGAGAAGAGGTGGCCAAGTTCGAGCGGTGGGTTAGAGAGATGGG
>WYEI01000247.1 GCA_009903905.1 Pyrobaculum sp.
GTTGCTCAAGTCACCGTGAGAGGGTCGCCGCATCAGTTAATAGCGCCGAGGATCATTGCATACGAAGTGGCTGTAGAGTACATATACGACGTGTGTACATCTTGTAGAGAGTTGCTAAGCAGGAGGGAGGTTGCTTTGGTTCAGATAAGGTCTACCCCCAGGGCGTTGGACGATTTAACCAAGAAAAAGATTCTAAACATTATAGAACAAGAAATATTTAAACTGAAAGATAAAAAAATAGGATTTATAAGTAATGTTAAACAATTGAAAAGCGGATTCGACATATACACAACTTCGGCGAACCTGGCGCGGCATCTGGCGTATGCCGTACACAGCCAGCTCCCCAGCCACATAATAGAGACGGCAAAAGTCGCGGGGATTAAAGACGGTAGAAAAATTTACCACATGACTTACTCTGTGCGCGTCATTACGTACAAATCTGGAGACTTGATAAAAACCAAGGAAGGTGAGATGATGGTTATAAGTATCAATAATAAATTTATTAACGTACAAGATATAAATTCTAAAAAATATAAACAATTAACTATTTCTGAGTTATTAAATAACAATCCAATACTTATCGAACAGTAATATCTTCATGATATATAATTTTGAACTAGTCTCTATTAGTCTTTATCTTATTTAGCCGTAGATTTCTACTTACTATAATTAATACTATTAAGTATTTTTTCTCTTTTTTAGTTTTGTCAATATTTAAAAATATGTTATTCCATTTAGCTTATGTATCCAAGTATTGTAATCAGGCCGGCGACGAAGGAAGACCTTGACGCCGCTACGCAGTTGGTCATAAGACTTAAGCGCCTAAATGCCGAGTTCGATCCCCTGCTTGAAACAGCACCTGACATCGAACAAGCGGCTAGGAAGTATCTCGAAACTGCGATCTCCAGCCCCACCTCGATTCTCCTGGTGGCGGTGGAGGGGACCAAGGTGGTTGGTCTTTTGAAAGGCGATGTTGAAGATAGAATATTCTACAGGCCTAAGTACGCAGGCGTGATAAGAGAGTTTTACATATTGCCGGAATACCGGCGGAAGGGCATTGGAAAGAGGCTAATGATTGAGGGGGTTGAAATGTTGCGGAAGAAGGGCGCAGAGGTCATAATGGCGTCTTTCCCCGCCTTGAACGAGATAGCTATAAACTTCTATAAAAAGATAGGATTTAGGCCGGTGGAGTATCTATTCGCAAAAGAGGTTTAATTTAAAGCTTTTTTATAATTTCCACAACTTTATCTGCAAATTCTTGTGTGCCTAGCACCTCTTTTACTCTCTGTCTCCGCTCCTCCTCGTCCATCTGCCTCGCCAGGTCTCCGGTGAAGTAGCCCTCTCTATATGCCGTCTCTACTCCCTTCATTATTAAATTCGCCGCCTCCCTCCAGCCGAGGAACCTGAAGAGGAGCTCCAGGGCGAGTATCGTGGCCGTGGGGTTCACGTAGTTTTTACCTCTGTATTTTGGCGCTGTGCCGTGTACGGGCTCGGCCATCATGCCCCAGTCTCCTACGTCGAGGCCGGGCGCCACGCCGAGTCCTCCCACCAGCCCGGCGGCCTCGTCTGAGACGTAGTCCCCGTTTAAGTTCGGCGCTAGGATTACGTCGTACTCGCCGGTGCGGGTGAGTAGTTGCTGGAGCATATTGTCGGCGATTCTGTCGTTGACCAGCACCTTGCCCTCCGGCGCCTTGCCGCCGTATTGCGCCAGTTCGTCCTCAAACACCACGTGGTCTCTGAACTCGTTCCTCGCCACTTCGAAGGCCCAGTCCTTAAAGGCGCCTTCTGTGTACTTCTGGATGTTGCCCTTATGCATCACCGTCACGACACGTCTTTTGTTCTCTACGGCGAATTTAAGCGCTAGGCGTGCAATCCTCTGTGTTCCGAATTTGCTTATCGGCTTTATCCCTATGCCGGAGTCGTCCCTTAAGTTGACGCCGAACTCCTTCCTTAGAATCTCCCTCAGCTTCGCCGCTTCTGCGCTGTTGTACGGCCACTCGATGCCGGCGTAGACATCCTCCGTGTTTTCTCTGAAGATGACCAGATCCACCACCTCCGGCCTCTTCAGGGGGGAGGGCAGGCCGGGGAAGTACTTCACAGGCCTGATGTTGGCATATAGGTCAAAGAGCTGGCGCAGAGTCACGTTGATGCTTCTAAAGCCCCCGCCCACGGGGGTCTCCAGAGGGGCCTTGAGAAAGACCCTTACTTTCTTCAACACCTCTACGCTTTGGTCGGGGAGTCTGTTGCCGAATATCTTCTCGGCCTTCTCGCCCACCACCACCTCGTACCAGGTCACCTTCCTCGACCTGCCGTATGCCTTCTCCACGGCGGCGTTTGCCACCTTTATCGCAGCGTATGCCACCTCGGGTCCGATGCCGTCACCCTCAATGTAGCCAATCACGACCTTGTCAGGCACCTGAAGCTGTCCAGGCCCTGTGTATTTAACGTAGTTGCCCTCAGGCGGATCGACGTATTTCCCGGCGTATGGCACCAGGTTCGGAATGCCTTGTTTAATCTTTTCTACATCTACCGACATGGCCGATGCGGGCGCATAGTTTAATATGTCTTTTTTAGACTATACCGTGATAAGAATTGAGACATTTGGCGAATACAATAGAGTCGTGCTCCTAGGGGAGAGGAGAAACGCGTTTTCTCGTCAATTAATAGAGCGCCTCTCCGGAGTGGATTGCGACAAGGACCTGGTGATCACCAACGAGGGGCCGGTATTCTCCGCTGGTTTAGACCTGTCTGTTTTTCTACAGAGCAAAGACGCGGTGCTGGAGTACCTATTCAGCGTGCACAGGCTCGTGAAGAGGTTTATCAGTTGTGGGGGCCGCGTCGTGGTTCACGTGTCGGGGGACGTGTATGGATTCGGCGTGGAGTTTCTGTACTTCGCCGACTACGTCGTGGCGCAGAGGGAAAACATAAAATTCTCGTTGCAAGGGGTCAACTTCGGGGTGTTTCCGCCGTATACTATCGCCATTGGGAGACGTCTCTTCAGCCACGGGCATCTGAGGGTTATGCTGAGCAGAGAGCTCGACGCCAAAGAGGCATCTCATTTCGGCATCGTCTCGCAGATAGGGCAGCTGGAGCTGGAAAAGCTCTTCAAACCTCCGCCGTATCTGCTGGGATTCGTCAGACCAAGGCATTGGCTAGGCGCCGTGGTGGACGACGCCGTTCCGTATCTCTACAAGCTGGCTGAGGTAGGCACCAGAGAGGAGACCCGGGGCCGCATTAGGAAGTTCCTTGGCAGGTAGCGCGAAAACTAAAAAATCTCTGGCGGCTGTTTCTTGTGCCTGCTAATCTGCCTGCGGAGGCTAAGGCGGCTTGGCTGAAGGTCATGGAGGCAAAGACCCCCGAGGAGAAGATAAGAGCTATGGAGGAGTTCTTGTCGTCGGTGCCTAAGCACAAGGGTACGGAGAAGCTTATTAAGCACATAAGGCGTAGGATGGCTGAGCTAAAGAGAGAAATGCAGGAGAGGCGGGAGAAGGAGCGTAGTCTGCGCGGCGGCGGCGCCCGCCTGTATATCGCGAAGGAAGGCGATTTACAGGTCGCCGTGGTTGGCCCCCCGAGTTCTGGGAAGACCTCGTTGTTGTGTTGCTTGACAAACACCACGCTGAGGCCCGACGACATACCCTTCTCCACGGTGGAGCCTACGCCGTCTATGTTTGTGGAAGACGGCGTATATATCCAGCTTGTGAAAACGCCCAGCCTAGTCCTAGATCAGTCCAGCGACCTTAACAGCATTACGCTCGCCACGGTGAGAAACGCAGACGCCGTGGTGATGGTGGTAAGCGGGAACACCGACGTAGAGACTGTGGAAAAGATTTTCAAGTTTTTCGAGGACGAGGGTGTATATCTATATCCACCTAAGAACTATGTAAAGATTGAAAGGAAGGGCCTCGGCGGGATTCAGGTGATGGGATCCGGGCATATATTGGGCGGGACTTTAAACGACGTAAAGAAGTTGCTGAATGAATACGGGATCTACCACGCCGTGGTGCATATCAGAGGCTCGGTAACTCTAGATGAGGTAGAGGAGGCTCTCTACGTAGAGAGGCAGTACAAACCCACCGTGGTCGTCTTCTCCATGGGCGACGTATACACGCCTAGGGAAGAGGTGCTGGGGTTTTTGACGAAGCACGACGTCGTTTATCACATGACAGATCTGAGGGAGTGTAAAATTGAGAAAAGGAAACTTCTAGAGGATCTTCTACGGACCACCGGAAGGATTAGGGTATTTACAAAACCAGTGCATTCAAAGATGTACATAGACAAACCTATTGTGATGAAGGCAGGTTCCACGGTGGGAGACGTCGCGGCACAGATACACTCATCTCTGCTGGAGACATTTAAATACGCCGTAGTGTGGCGAAGAGAAACCTATCCACAACGCCCCAAGCGCGTGGGGCGAGACTACGTTTTGTCCGACAACGACGTTGTGGAGATACACGCCTAGGTCTAGCCTTCTCTCCTTTGCGCGGAAAGCGCCTCTGCATCGCCTCGTCGGCCTAACGCCTCTGTTGGCCGCGGCGGCCGTGTCGTGGTTTAGACGAGCTCTTCTGCGAAAGGCCCAGTCTTTTGATGGGTTAGTGTTTGGGGGGTCAGCAAGAGCTTTACCTATACAGCTCTTTGACCGTCCTCTATGTCGGGTTCGGCACCGTGTCTATCTCGTAGATGCCGGAGGTACGGGGCTGTAGTACATACGCTTAGTTTTTAAGCCTACCCGTTGTGGTGTTTGAATGCCTTGTGAAGATGCTAAGAGAATACTAGAGAGACTGGACGAGTTGGAGATACTTCTCAACACAATTCTTGAAGAGGTGCGGGAGCTGAAAAAGACGAGGCCGCAGCCGAAAGAAGGCCCGAAGTCGTTCATCGAGGTGCTTAGAGACAGGAGGTTTATGCCGTTGACTGAAATCAAGTCTAGACAGGCCCTGCGGCAGGCCATGGAAAGAGGGCTTGTCTTGGTGATGCGCGACGAGGGGGCGAATAGGGATGTTGTGGTGTTAAAAGAGGCGGCACGCCAACTCCTAGATAAGTTGCCCATGTCTGTCGAAGACGCGGAGAAATTGCCTGAACGCGACTACGAGCTACTCCAGATACTAAACCGCCTGGGCTACGTCCTGCTCAAGGGCGGTCAATACATAAAAACCGATTTGGCGGAGGAATTCTACATATGAGTGAATTATTTTGGTTTGAGAAGTATCGTCCTCGTTCGTTTGATGAGGTGGTGGATTTGGAGGAGGTTAAGGTTAGGCTTAGGGAGTTTGTTAAGGGGGGTAATATGCCGCATCTGCTTTTCTACGGCCCGCCTGGCACCGGCAAGACTACTATGGCGCTTGTGTTGGCTAGGGAGCTGTATGGGGAGTATTGGCGGGAGAATACTCTTGAGCTTAACGCCTCTGACGAGAGGGGGATAAACGTGATCAGAGAACGTGTTAAGGAGTTCGCCAGAACGGCGCCCGTGGGCAAAGCCCCCTTCAAACTCGTAATACTCGATGAAGCAGACAACATGACCAGCGACGCCCAACAAGCACTGAGGCGCATAATGGAAATATACGCCCAAAACACAAGATTCATACTACTAGCAAACTACGTAAGCGGAATCATCGAGCCTATTCAATCCCGCGTTGTCATGGTTAGGTTTAATCCGCTTCCAAAAGACGCCGTGATAGCGAGGTTGAGATACATCGCCGAAAATGAGGGGGTCAAGGCGACAGACGACGCGTTGGAGGCGATTTACGAATTCACCCAGGGGGACATGAGGAGGGCTATAAACGCCCTCCAGATAGCCGCCGTTAATAAAGAAATCACAGAAGAGATAGTGGCGAAGGCCCTCGGGCTGGTGAGCCCTAGGTTACTGCGCGAAGCTCTGCACGAAGCGGCGAAAGGCAGTTTTGGGAAGGCCATTACGCAGATATACGGCTTCGTAGTCGATGGAGGCGTTGGGGAGCTGGAAATTGTGAAGCAGATCCACCGCGAGGCTCTAAGGCTAGACGTGCCTGAACACATAAAGCCGGAGATAGCGTATATAGTTGCCGAGGCGCACTATGCTGTATTAAGGGGGGCTAGGGGGCTTGCGCAGATATACGGCGCGCTTGCCAAGATCAGAAGACTTCTAAAAGCCGGACTCTAGCCGTTAAGTAGTTTTTAAGATAAACGAAAAGTTTATATAACTAAGAAAAATTTAAATACTCGCCATGTCTTCGGGCAACCCACCTTCCTCGGGGAAACCGTTAAAACTCCGCATCAATAGGGATAGTGAGGGATATTTAAGCCTTGTCACGGACACCGGCGAAGTTTACCGATGCCCCATCTGCGGCAACGATAGGTTCGTCTACAACTACGAAAGAGGAGAAGTCGTCTGTATAGTATGCGGCGCGGTGGTGCAGGAGCAGTTGCTCGACCTTGGACCTGAGTGGAGGGCTTTTACTTCTGAGGAGAAGGGCCAGAGGGCACGCACCGGCGCACCTCTCACGCGCCTCATCTCAGAGGCGCTTACTACGGTGATTGATTGGAGGGACAAGGACGTCTCGGGCAAGGAGCTGGACATAAAACGCAAGCTGGAGGTTATTAGGCTGAGGAAGTGGCAGACTAGAGCCCGCGTCCAGACGTCATACGAGAGAAACTTCATCCAAGCGGCACAGGAGCTGGAGAGGCTGAGAAGCGCCATGGGCATACCCAGGCCGTGTATAGAACAGGCCCTAGAGATCTACAGACAAGCGCTGGAGAAGGAGCTTGTAAGAGGCAGATCCGTAGAGGCCATGGCCGCCGCGGCGCTTTACATGGCTTGCCGCATGATGAAAATGCCAAGGCCATTAGACGAACTTGTGCGGTACACCAAGGCGTCTAGAAGAGAGGTGGCCCGTTGCTACCGTCTGCTCCTTCGAGAGCTAAACGTCAAGGTGCCAATAAGCGACCCCGTGTTGTACATCTCCAGAATAGCCGAGCAGCTGAAGCTAAGCGGCGAGGTTGTGAAGACGGCAATTGAAATCTTGCAGAAGGCGAAGAGGGCTGGGATAACGGCAGGAAAAGACCCTGCCGGCCTCGCCGCCGCAGCTGTCTACATAGCCTCCCTAATGCACGGCGATAACAGGACTCAGAAAGACTTTGCAGTAGCCGCCGGCGTCACAGAGGTTACGGTC
Source organism: Pyrobaculum sp. (assembly GCA_009903905.1). The sequence goes on from WYEI01000247.1 coordinate 7,146, forward strand.
CGCAACAGATACAAAGAGCTTGCAAAAGCCCTGAACATAAAGGTCCCGGTAAAGTAATTAACCGAAGTTTTTCCTAAGATGTGGTCTCAATTGAAGTGCCGGACAAGCCGTTTAACGGGGGTCACCTAGTCATAAAGGCGGATAGGCCTGTTTTTGATATGGAAGAAAAAGAGATAGTTGCGTTGAAAAGAATTCTAGACAAGTTGATAGCTGTTGAGAAACGGAAATTAAAGCCAGAGGGGTTTAACATCTACATCTCTAATAGCGATGTGCACCTAGTGCCCCGTTGGTGCGGCGATATAAACGTGGCGTTTTTCGGCGACATTAAAGTGATCCCTATATCCAAGGAGTACGTCGAAGAAATAATTAAAGATGTGGAGGAGTTGTTTCTATGAACTTGACGCTTGAGATCTTAGGTGCTCTTATAGTCGCCACGTTAGGTGTGTACTTGATGCAGAGAATGCAACATGATTATAGACTAATTAAGATTTTTAAAAATTATCCGATTCCACCGACGTTAAAAGTGGGTGGCATAGTAGATCTTGAAAAATTGTATATATTTATACAAAATTTTAAGTATAAAATAGAGACTAGGGGAAACGTCAACGTGGAGTCTGGGGATCACATAATTAGGGTTGCTTCGGGGCCTGGAGAGGTTGTCATATCTCTAAGCGCTTGGGGATATCTTGACTTCTATAAAGTAGAGCGTGCTATAAAGATTATAGATTGATTAAGTCTGTATTTGTCTGAATATTATTAAAATTTGTGTATCCCATATAACAAAGAACATATATGAGACCACGGGGACAATAGAAAGCGTTGTAAAAGACAGCAGAAGCCCTATGGAGTCTATTAGGAGTATGAGTCCAACTAGCACGAACCCTACCTCCCCCTCTTGTATCATCCGTATAAGCAAGGCAGAGATAGCCATGAGGATGCAGCTAACCAACAGCACAGGGTCAAACCTTTGGGTTGTGAAGAATACGACGAGAGACACGAATAGCTTAAACATGGCCGCCGTGGCAAGTGCTCTGTGCATCTATTGGTGTTAAAGCTGTGGTAAATAAGCTTGCCGCAAGCTAAAATTTATAAACAGTTTAATCCCTAGAGTCGATGACTAATGCGCCTAAACCGCTTGTTAAGGCCCCCGTCCGCATAACTAGCGGCGGATTAGTTAGGTGGAAGACTGGGAGAGGCTTCTCCATTGCGGAGATAAAGGCGGTAGGTCTAAACGTTGAACAAGCAAGGCTTCTCGGCATACCAGTTGACGAGAGGAGGGACACCTCGTGGCCGCAGAACGTAGAAATGTTGAGGAAATGGCTACTCGACGTTCTTGAGGGGAGAATTACGCCGCCTGAGCCCTCGCTCCCCGAGGCTGTTAGGGTTAAGCCCAAGAGGGGCAGGGCGTTTAGAGGCCTCACCGCGGCCGGCAGAAAGTCGCGCGGCCTGGTCTCCACCAAATACAAAGAGACTCACAACTACAAGTTCAAGAAGAAGGCCAAGGAGAGGAGGCTTAAGAAGAGGCACGAGGCCACTAAGGGCCTTGGCAACGTGTTGAGGATATCAAGGATTATTAACGCCCGGAAGAAGTAGCTATAACTGTCTAAGGTTTTCTATTAGTTTCTCTATTGGTAGGCTTGTAACTGCAAGCGGTATGTAGCCTCTTTTTGCGATCTCGACGGCCAGAGGATCCACGGCCTCTGGTTTAATGCCGTGAAGCACAACCACCGCAGGTTTTATGCTCAAGACAGAAGACATAGACTTGATGGCTATCATTGGGGATCTCCCCGTGGACACCTTGGTAAATATGGCTGCACGTTGCGTCGTGCTTCCGTAGAGCCTCACGTATTCAACAGGCGGGACCTCTAACACGAGCTTAACGCTGTCAACGACGGTGTATCCGTGCACGTCAAGACCAGAGGGAGGACGTACAAGCACCTCCGCCTCTATGGCCTGGAGAAAAGCGGAGACAGGTACGGGCTCGCTGAACTCCCTCATGTCGAGCACGGCAAGCCAGAACTTCTCCCTCAGAAGTTGCCTCTCCAGCAGATTTATCACCAACCCCCCACGCTCTAGGTCTGTATCTATCAGGGCTTGTACGAATTTCTTGACGAAGCGGGAGCCGGGGAACTTCCGCCGCCCGGACTCGTAGTCGCTTATCACGCTGGGGGATGTATTCAGCTTGGTTGCTATGGCGGTTTG
>WYEI01000186.1 GCA_009903905.1 Pyrobaculum sp.
GTCTTGTTCGGCCCGGGGGGAGTGGCGGAGGGGGCGAGGCCCGGCCTCGTGGTGGTGGACATGTCTACCAACTCGCCGGATTGGGCGAGGAGGTTCGCCGAGAGGCTTGCGCAACTCGGCGTGGAGTTCCTAGATGCCCCGGTGACGGGCGGCCAGAAGGGCGCCGTGGAGGGGACCTTGACCGTAATGGTGGGGGGCAGGGAGGAGACGTTCCAGAGGCTTCTCCCAGTCTTTAAGGCCTTCGGCAGGAACGTGATATACGTGGGGCCGGTGGGGTACGGCCAGGCCATGAAGCTGGTTAACCAGGTGGTGGTGGCTTTGAACACGGTGGCGATGGTGGAGGGCCTGCGCCTCGCCAAGGCGCTGGGGCTGGACATGGAGAAGGTGGCGCAGGTATTGACCGGCGGCGCGGCTAGGTCCGGCTCCATTGAGCTGTATCTGCCCAAGCTCCTCAAGGGCGACCTCTCGCCGGGGTTCAAGGCCGCTCACCTCAAGAAGGATCTCGCATACGCCATGGAGCAGGCGAACCGGCTGAGCCTGTTCCTCCCCGCCACGTCGCTGGCGCTGGAGCTGTATAAGAAGATGGTGGAGAAGGGGCTGGGGGAGCTGGGGACCCACGCGCTGGGCGAGGTGTATTAGCGGAATACTTAAAAACGAACGTTTTTCTACATATATGGATTATTTTAGAAGTTTACAAAGTTTTTTTGGTGCTACTGCAAATTCTAGGCCGCTTGAGGGCATAAAAGTTGTTGAGTTTTCGCACTACATCCTGGGGCCTAATATTCCACGTCTCCTTGCGCAACTGGGCGCCGAGGTGGTGAAGGTGGAGCCCCCGCCGCGGGGCGATAGGTGGAAGTACGCCCCCATGTGGGGAGGCAAGGGCTTCTACAAGGGCATGCGTATAGACTACCTCTACCTCAACGCCAACAAGTACTCCTTGGGGCTCGACTTCCGCAAGGAGGAGGGGTACAGACTGCTGATCGAGCTGGTGAAGAAGGCGGACGTGTTTGTGGAGAACATGGAGCCGGGCACCCTGGATAGATACGGCTTGGGCTACCTCCAGCTGAGGGAGGTGAACCCCAGGTTGATATATTTAAGCGCCTCGGGCTACGGTCAGTTTGGACCTCTCCACAGGCTCCCCAGCTACGACATCATCGGGCAGGCGGAGTCCGGCATAATGGACACCACGGGGTGGGAGGAGGACGAGGTGGACGAGCTTTACAGGTTGCCGGACTACCCAGGTGACTGGCTCCCCTCGACCATGGCTGTCAGCGCCGTGTTAGCGGCGTTGATATATAGGGAGCGGACGGGCCGCGGCCAGTATATAGACTTGTCGCAGGCGGCGAGCCTGCAACGGTTTATGTATCACTTCGTATATATGAGCGCCTCGGGGAGGCTGAAGAGGAGCGGTTTCTTCGACCCGTTTGCGCCTGTGTCGGGGGTTTTCAAGACCCGCGACGGTAAGTATGTGGCTATTGCGGCGATGACGGAGGGCCAGGTGAAGGCGTTGGCAGGGGAGGTGGCGGGCCTCGTCGAGGCGCTTGGCGACAGATGGAGAGTATTCAGGGTCGTGCAAGAGTGGGCCTCTGGGAAGACGTTGGAGGAGGTGCTTGAGGCGGGTAGGCGGCTCAAGGTGCCGATTCAGCCCGTGATGACGGACATCGACGTGTTGAGGGATCCGTGGCGGTGGGAGAGGGGGTCCGTGGTGAGGATAAACGACAGACTATACGGCGAAATAGTGGTGCCGGGGCCGTTGTTTAAGATGGCCGGGGCGGACATCGGAGTGAGGTGGGTGGCGCGGCCCGTGGGGTACCACAACAAGCTGGTGTTGAAGAAGTGGCTGGGGTACAGTCCTGAGGAGGTTGACAGGCTTGTCCAGAGGGATGTCTTGGGGTATTGGGACGGCCAGCCGGGCAACATGCCGCCGCCTGGCTGGAAAGCCGAGGAGGACCCGGTGTATCAAGGCGAGAGAGACGAGGTATGATGGACAGAGAGGCCATCTTGCGGGAGCTTTTTAGGCCCGAGGGGAAGCCGGCCGCCCTTGAGGGCGTTAAGGTGCTTGAGATATGCGGCGTGAACTTCGGTTGCATGATAGCGGGGTCTCTACTGGCTGAGCTGGGGGCGGAGGTGCACACAGTGCCGGATGAAAGAGCCGTGAAGATCACTGCAGATGAGGTGTACATAGAAGGCGTTGGGGTGCCGTATTTCGTCGAGGGAAGGGGCAAGAAGAGGGTGGAGTGGCGCGACGTGGAGTCGCTTCTGCCGCAGGTGGACGTACTCCTCGACGGGCTGGGGCCTGGGAAGCTGGCGGAGAGGGGGCTGGGATATCCGGACCTCGCCAAGAGGTATCCCCAACTTATCTACGTAGCTGTGTCGCCCTTTGGCCACTACCCGACGGCTAAGGCGAGGGAGTATGCCGACGTCCCCGACTCCGACTTGACCGGGCAGGCCTACAACGGCTACATGGCAATGTTGGGGAACCCCAGCCTGCCGGAGCCCTACTCCTACCCCATAAGGGCGGGTATATGGCTTGCCTGGGCATTCGCCGGCGCCGCGGCGGCCATGGGGGCCCTCTCGGCGTATTGGCAGAGGATGAGGACGGGGAGGGGCACATTCGTCGATGTTGCCACAAACGATGTCTTGTCCGTTGACCACCCGTACCAGATAGGCGCCGCCTTCGTACTCGGCGTAGCTAGAAGGAGATCCCCCACGATAGATGCCAACCTCTACGTCACGTACACCACGGCCAGGGCTAAGGACAGGTTCGTGGCAATAGCCACTGTGATATGGCCCGAGATCGAGGCCTTCTTCGAGATCATAGGCAGGCCCGAGCTGGCGGAGAAGTGGAGAGACGCCATGACGCAGGTGGAGAAGAACCCCGACGTGATTAAGCCTCTGGAGAAGGAGGTCTTCGCCGTGGTGAGGGAAATCCCGGCGGAGGAGCTTATTAGGAGAAGCCGCGAGAAGGGGAAGCCGCCCATTGCCGTTGTGAAGACGTTGGAGGAGGTGGCGTCTCAGGAGCACTGGAGGCAGAGGAGGGCTATAGTCGAGGTTAACTGCGGCAAAAAGCTACTGAGTCCCGGGACTCCCTACGCCATGTCGGAAACCCCCGGCAGAGTCAATCCTCCTTGCTGAGCCTATAAACTCCCTCCTCCACCTTTTTGAATACGTAAACCCCCGCCTCTGTCCTAACCACCACCTGCCGTGGCCACCTGGACGCGTCGACGGCCACCTCTCTGAAGCCGGCCTCTCTAAACACGGCCTCTATTTCGCCGGCGGGCAGATCCTCGGGGATGAGCACAGCGTAGCCGAAGACCCCAGTCTTTATGAGCTGTGCCAGCTCCTTCCGGTCCTCGGCCTCCGTGATGTCGTAGAACGACCTCGGCTCCATGACGCCGGTGCTCCGGGAAGTATATATAGTTTAGAGCTCCATGGCGTATAGCACATGTGTCGCGTACCGTTCCTTGTAGCCGTCGGGGCTCAGCGAGGTGACGTCTACGCCGGGGTCCCCCACGGCCCCGCCGAAGGAGAATCTGCCTAGGTAGAGGGCGCCGCCGGAGAGACACGGGGTCCCCCTGCTCAAGATATCCCAGGGAGACACGGCCGTGCAGACCCAGGGCTCGTCGGGGAGGCAGGCGTAGCCCCTGCTCCTCCCAAGCGCCTCCGCCACCGCCTCGTACGCCTCGAGGCCGGAGAGGCATCTTCCGCCGGCACCGCCGGCCGGCCTGCCGCCGTAGATGCTGACCCGCTCCTTGAAGCCCACCTTCTTCACCAAGGCGTGGCTCGGGGCGTTCCACTCGGCGACGAGCAACGTGGCCACAGACGCCTCCCTCCTCCGCGCCTCCTCCAGGAGGAAGCGGGTCATGGCCTCACCGACGCCGCGGCCCCTCAGCTCTGGCCTAACCCTCAGCCCCTGGAGGTAGACCGCCCTCCCTACCTGCACCATGGCGGCAACCGCCGCGATGCGCCCCTCCCAAACAGCGACGTATGCCCTGCCATCCTTCACCCATCTCCCAATTACGTGCGGAATGTAATCGCCCCATTCCCATGTGTCCATGGTGAAGGACACTATCTCCGGCACGTCCCCCTCCTCGGCCCTGCGGAAGCTCAACATAAAAAGGCGGGTATTCCCGCAGTTTTATGCCTTTTCTCTACAAGGTGGCCTACGACGGGACGCTTTTTTACGGGTTCACGGGGCACCCCAGCTCCGTGGAGCCTGTCTTGAGACGGGTCTTCGGCGAGGTGCTGGGGAGGGGGAGCAGGACGGACCCGGGCGTATCGGCAGTTGCAAATGTGGTCATGGTGCCGCGGAGGTTGCCCATCGGCTACGTCAACTCCAAGCTCCCCAGGGGCGTCTGGGCGTGGGCGGTGGCGGAGGTGCCCGATGGGTTCAACCCCCGGCGGGCCTGGCTGAGGAGGTATCTCTACGTGGCGCCGCACTGGGGCGAGGACCTAGACGCCATGCGGGAAGCCGCCGAGCTTCTGGCTGGGACGCACGACTACGCCTCTTTTATCCAGAGGCGGGGGGAGGAGGGCTCTACGGTGACCACGGTTTATGAAATAAAGGTGGAGGTCAGGCGGGATCTGGTGTATATCTACTACACGGGGCGGGGCTTTAGGAATAAGATGCTTCGCAAGTTGACGTGGGCTATCCTCGCCGCGGGCCGCGGCGTTTTGAGGCGGAGAGACATCGAGGAGCTTCTGGCAAGGCCCAGGCCGGGCGCCGTCCCGTCGGCCCCAGCCGAGGGACTGGTGCTTCTGGACATAGACTACGGCGTCGAGTTCCAGGTGGATAAGGCCGCCTTGAGGAGCGCCTACACGTACTTCCTGGCCAAATACAGACACACGGCGGCGCACGCAGCCGCGCTGAAGGCCGCGGGCGAGGCACTGGCCGGTTGGGATGAGTAAAGTCTTTTAAATATGGAATTGGATAGTAGCCATGAGTTATTACTGTGATTTTGACTCCGCGGCGGCGGCTATAGAGGGGATGCTGGGGGAGTTGGTCAGGGAGCAGTTCGGCGACATGCCCCGCGGCGAGCTGGATGCTATTAGGGAGTTTGTATTTAGAGACTTCATGCACTATTTAGCCACGCGGGCTGGTATATACTACTGGAGGAGGTTCTCGGAAAAGAAGGCAAGGCAGGTCCTCTGCGTATATATAGAGAGGATGTGGGGAAAGCTGTGGGACATGGCCGCCGAGTGGTTCGCCCTTTGGAGGATGAAGTGGAACCAGCGGGTGAGGCTTGTGTTTTCCGACGACGAATTTAAGCGTGCCACCCAGTCGGTCAAGTGGGCCAGCGGGCTGGAGGCAGTCATGAATAAAATCGACATGGCGGAGCTCCGCCTTTTCGTAATTGCAAACCTCATCAGAAACGGCGAGGTAGCCGGCGTGGAGCAGATAGCGGAGTACATAATAAGAGACGAGCTGAACTCCGCCGTGGAGAGGCTGGGGCCTGAGAAAACGCTGGAGGTGTATAAGGCCGGGCAACTCACGGCGAGGCTCCTCCAGAGGATAAGCTCGTTGAAGAACGTCACCGACCCGCTCCTCCTCCTTAAGTTCGACTTCGGGAGGACCCCGCCTCAGTAGCTACCTCACGTGTATCCTCGTCTCCTTCGAGAGGTAGGCGGGCTCCCTGGGGGACACGGCCTTGACGACCAGCCGGACCCATCCCCCGTCTTCCGACTGGAGGAACCCGGCGAAGTTGCTAAACACCGGCACCCTGTAGGCCACCATGAGGTTGAGCAAATGCATCAGCTTCTCCACGTCGATGGGCTTCGCGGTCTCCACGCCGACGGCCACCTCCTCCGCCTCGTACACCCGGGGGAGCCGCTTCACGAGGAGGGTCCTGAAGCCGCTGACAGCCATGTAGGCGTCTACCGAAAGCAACACGCCAGCTTTTACGTCGTCTCGTATCTCCACGACCCTCGCGGCGGAGAGGCCGTTTTTGCTCTCCAGCCTGATGCCGTCGCCGAGCCTCACGCCGAGTGCGGCCGCTATGTCCCGGCTTACCCAAGCCCTGAAGCCCACCTCCTCCACGTAGCCGCTGAGCCTAGCGACGGCGTACATCTCGGCCCCTCCTCCACGGATTTATATAAAAGCTTTAGCTAAGCTATGCTCTACATAGTCGGCCTCGGCCCGGGGCCCGGCTACGCCACAGAGGCCGCGCTGAGGGCGATACGGGAGGCCGACTGCGTCTTCTACGAGGACTACACAGGTCCGCTGGATCTGGAGACTCTGCGGAGGGCCGCCGTGGAGGAGCCCGTGAGGCTCAACAGGAGGGATCTGGAGGAGGAGTCTGGCCGCAGGATTTTTGAGTGTCTGCGGGAGGGGAGGAGGGCCGTCCTCGTCACGGCGGGCGACCCGGCGCTTGCCACGTCTCACCACGCCTTGGTGGCGTTGGCGAGGGCTAGGGGCTTCCCCGTCCAGATCATACCCGGCGTTTCGATAATATGTGCGGCCTTCTCCGCGGCGTGTCTCTCCATATATAAACTGGGCGGGGTGGCCACAGTGACCTACCCCAGGGGAGGGATCTACTCCAGGCGCCCCTACGAGCTCGCTGAGCAGAACCTCCGGCGCGACATGCACACCCTCCTCCTCCTAGACGTTAGGGAAGACGGCTTCTTCATGCCGCCCCGCGACGCGGCCGAGATTCTGCTACGCCTTGAGGAGGAGGAGCAGCGCGGCGTATTTACGCCGGATAGACACGTCGCGGTGGTGTATAGGCTGGGGTGGGGAGGGTCAACGCTTTACACACAGCTGAGAGACCTCTTGTCGCTGGAGGCGGAGGGCCCGGCCGTGATAATAGTGCCGGCGAGACTCAGCCCGGTCGAGAAGGAGTGTCTTGAGGCCGCCGCGCGTCGTCCGGCCGGGGAGGCGCCGTAGAGGCGGAGGGCTGGCGGAGAATTCGGCGGATTAGCGCCGTCAAGAATTTTAAGACGTGATGCGTGACCCATGTGGGCGAGGAGGTGGTGCCTGTCTATGCCCAGGGGTTCTACGTGGTGAGCCCCGGCGTGGTCAACATGGTGATTATATTCGACTACATGGACCGGGGCCAGCACTACGCCAAGTTGCTGAGGAGGGGAGGCGAGGAGCTGGAGAGGGAGGTATCCACCGTGTGGGAGAACATGCAGAGGTTCATGGACGAGGAGATAGTGAGGATAAACGGCCAGCGGGTGAGGCCTCTCATACACGACGTCTACATAGCGCTGAGGGGAAGCCCGACGCGGCCCTACATCACCTTCATAGGGAGCTTCCCAGCGCCGCTGAGGGAGGGCGATAACCTCTACGAGAACTACTACGAGGAGGAGGTTGCGGGGTACGACTACGAGGCGGTGTGGGTCCTCCCCGAGGGGGCCGAGGTCTTCGAGTGGCTTTTCGGAGGGGAGGTGGAGACGCCGGAGCCCAACATACTCAGGGTGGTAGTGGCGAAGGGGACCCGCGTCGGGGGGAGGGAATACATAAGATTCAAGTGGAGGCCCGGCGGCGGAGCCGCCGAGCGGCACGGGTAATACCAAGGCAACGTTTTTAAAACTGGGAACCAGAGGGGCTGTGGAGCAGTTGATGAAGCTTCGCTACCTGTGGGCCTCCCTGACCTTTAGAAACAGGCCGGTGGTTAAGAAGATAAAGAGGGAGGAGAGGCTTGTGGAGGAGGTGGTTGCCCACTGCCCGCGGCGATATAGAATGATGTGTTACCTAGCCGCCAAGGAGCTCAACCTCAGCCTCCCCGCCATAGCCGCCACCGGCAGGGACGTCCCCACCGCGGTTGCCCTGGCCCTCGAAGACGCCACGACGGGCAACCCCCACCTACCCAGCTTCTGGCGGTACATAAAGACGGGCGACCCGGGCCCCGACGTGCAGGCCGTGTTGGAGAAGTGGAGGAAGACCGCTAGGGCTGTCTACCGCTGAGGCCGCGGCTATACGCTTTCTAGGACGATGCCTCTCCCGGGCTCTATCTTCACCTTGAAGGCCCTTGTGGCGTGGTTAGTCATCCTCATCTTCTTTATGATGAGCCACCTCCTGATTTCTTTGACCGCCTCCACCTCGTCCATCCACATGTGGATGACGCCGTCGGCTATGTGCTCCAGGCCGAAGCCGTAGGCCTGCCTCGTCGTCGGCGCGTATTGGCTCGTCAGCATCGCGGTTACGTTTTCCCTGTGTGTCGCTATTTTCAGCTGGTATGAGTACTTCCTCGCCATGACCGGCCTGTCTACCCAGAAGGCCGACATGGAGTCGATGACCAGCCGGACGTGGCGCTCCGGGGTGCCCCGCTCCTTAGCCACGGCCAAGATCTCGTAGGCCTCGTTTATGGCCTCTATCAACGTGTCGATGGATAGCGCGGCGTAGCGCCGCACCTTCTCCGGGCTCTCCTCCCTGGCCTTCTCCGTCAGTTGCCTAGCCACCTTGAGCAGGCCGAATATGTCGATGACCACTATCTCCGGGAGCTCCTCTGGCTCCTTTCGCCACGCGATGCTGTAGACCGAGAACTGGGAGAAGTCCATCCCCAGTTGCTTAGCCTGCTCCATCACGTCGCGGAACTCCTGCTCCGTAGTTACATACACCACGGGGTCGTCCGCCCTAAGCCCCGCGTAGGCGAAGTGGATACAGAGGATAGACTTCCCCACGCCGGGCTCCCCCGTCGCCACGACCCAAGACCCCTGGGGTATGCCGCCCTCAAGCGCCTTGTCCAGCGCCTCAATGCCCGTGGATATCCTCTTCACGTGGATGTTTACGCACTATTTAAAAATAGTTGTTGTTTCTCCCATGGCCAAGATGGTTGTCAGCCTGTCGGTGGTGCCGCTGGGGACCGGCTCGCCCAGCCTCTCGAAATACGTCAAACGTGTTACCGAGGTCATAAGAGGGTCTGGGCTTAGGTACAAGACGGGGGCAGGCTTCACAGATATAGAGGTGGACACCTACGACCAGCTGGCGCAACTCCTGGCCAAGATAGAGGCGGCGCTGGCGGAGATGGGGGCTCAACGCAT
>WYEI01000156.1 GCA_009903905.1 Pyrobaculum sp.
CAGGGTGAGGCAGTTGGGGGTGAGCGAAATCAGGGCTAGGATAAACCGAGTGTTGAGGGGGCTTGACGACGTGGTACTCGACGTTCTCAGCGGCTTGATGATAGGAAGGCCGGTCATCCTTGTAGGCGCGGTGGGGCTGGGGAAGACCACGTTGGCCGAGGCCGTGGCCGAGCTTCTGGCCCTGGGGGATCCCCCCTATGTGGAGGTGGCGTGTCACTCCCACATGACGGCCGTGGACCTAACCGGCGACATAGACATCGCTGTTGTGTTGCAGGCGGGTTTCGACCACCCCCTCTCCTACATACCGGGGCCTCTGGTCATGGCGCACGGCACCGTTCTTGTGATGGACGAGCTCAATAGGCTAAACCCGTACGCACAAGCCGCTTTGCTACAGGCAATACAGGAGCACTACGTCTACATCAGAGGCTACAGAATAAGGACAGACTTCGCCCTCATAGGCACGGCGAATCCCAGCGAGTACGAAGGCGTGTATGAGCTGTCGGAGGCGCTTGCAGATAGGCTTAAATTCATCGAGGTCAAGATGCCGGATAAAGAAATTCTGAGGTCGATACTGCTGTGGAAGGCGAGGGAGGCGCTGGGGGAGTTGGAGGCGGAGATCCCGCCTAAACTGGCCGAGATACTGGCGAACTTCGCCGCCGAGGCGCAGAGGGCGGGGTACCCGCAGTCGATAAGGTCGCTTAGCTACGCCCTTGCAGACGCCGTGGTCTCCGCCTGGACGCAACGCAGAGAGCCGGAGCTGAAGGATTTGAAAAAGGCGTTGGCGGCGAACCTCCCCCACAGCCCCGAGACCAAAGAGGCGTTGATCGACCTCCTCAACCGAGCGGCCCATGGATGAGCTGATAAGCCTAGTCGCCGCTATATACGAATGCCTAAGGGGCGTGTCTATCCGTAGCCTCATCTACGCGGTTGCCGACGTATACGCCAGGTCGCAACTTGGTGAGGTAAACAGGGAGAAGCTTATTGAGATCTTGGCGCAGAACCTAGCCGGAGCCCTCCGCGCCGACCCACACGCCGCGAAGAAGATGGTTGAAGACGCCATTACGTGCGTCCAAAACACGGGGGGGCCCGTCGCCGCGCTGGCCGTGGGGTCGGTGGGAAGCGAAAAAGCCCCCACTCTTGCACATATAGTAAATAGGCACGTGCCCGTGGACGCGTCTCCACGTGTAAAACTGGAGGTAGTAAGAAGGCTGGACCTTCCCAAGGAGGCTCTTGAGGAGGCGCGAAGCAGCATAACGGCGCGGAGCGAGGGAGGTCTCCACGTGAAGTCAGCCGTGAAGACTATAAGGCGTTACTACCCCTACGCCTCGGCCGCGGACCTCGACGTTATCAAGACAGCGATATCGATTACGAGGAAGTCTATGCAAAACAAGCCTTTCTCGGATGATGACATCTACATACGCGAATACGCCCATATAGTCGACAAGCCGGTATACATAGCTCTCGACGTCTCGGGGAGCATGAAGGAATACGTCGGGAGGTGGACAAAGCTAAAGGTCGCAAAAGGCGCCATAGTCAGGTACCTCCGCCAGATGGCATATCTCAGAGGCTCTGTCTCCCTGGTGCTCTTCAACACAGAGGCCGAGTTCATGTGGACCCCGCATCCCGTGCACGTCTACCTCAGGGAAATGGCCGAGATTGTCAAGTACATATACGCCATGGGCGGCACAGAGCTCGCCTCCGCTTTAGAGCTTCTACACAGCCACGGCATCCGCCGAGAGGTCGTGGTGATCTCCGACGGACGGACCACAGACACCGAGAGAGTTCTTAACCTCGCCCGGAGGTTTAGAAGGCTCCACGTGGTGGCCACCGAGAGGAGCATGTTTTTAAGACAAATAGCCAAAACAACAGGCGGGCGGTACGGAGAGCTCACACCTACCCTAGACATATTCGGTTTACACAGCTAGTTTTTAAAGAGGAGAAGCCATATGTCTGTGAGCTGTAACGTCGCCTCCAGCGAGTTGGCGTGTTACTTCCCCTTTCTCGACAAGTCGGCCGTATATCTCTCCAGGAGAGGCCTCCTCCTAGACGTTGTGTTGAGCGATAAAACCGCCGTGGAGAAAGCCGTGGAGAGGCTTAAGAAGTCCCTGGCCAGGGAGCCCTTCAACCCCCGGCGGTGTATAGACGCGCCTGAAGAAACCGCGGTGGCGGCTAGGCTGGCCCTCTACGTGGCGGCGGCCACAAAAAACCAGTACGTCCTGAGGAGGTTCGCGGACGCAGAGAGCAAAAGCTTCAGAGAGCTCCTAAGAAAGATCCCGGGGATACAAGACCCCAGATGTAAGATAGAAATAGCAAGAGACCTCGGCGTAGACGCAAGGCCGGCCCATGAGGTGGTCTCCGGCATAGTGGTCGCCGCCTACAACACCCCCATCGCTGTAAGGTGGACCTCCTACTTGAGATACGCCCCGCAGGACCCCTACTGGGCTATGATAAACAGGCCTGTGGTCAAGGGCTGGGTGGTAGTGCCCATCGACGACTTCGAACGCCTCCTCGAGGAGGCGTATGAGGAACGCATCTTCCAAATAGTCAGAGACAACGAGCTGGCAGTTGGCAGAGTCGCGGCTTCGGTGGACCTGTCCCAGCTCGATGACGTGTTTAAGAGATATGCCCAGCGTCCGTTGCAGATGCCTCAACAAGCAGTAAAGGGAGGCGACCCGCCGTGTATGAAGGCCGTACTCGACGCTCTCAAAAACGGCGAGAACCTCCCACACACCGCCAGATTCGCCATAACAACTTACCTGCTCTGGCGCGGGTGGGGAGTAGACCAAATCGTGGACCTCTTCCGCACAGCCCCCGACTTCAACGAAAAGATCACCCGCTACCAAGTACAACACATCGCGGGTCAGACAGGCGGCAGGAAGCAATACACAGTGCCCAGCTGCGAAACCATGAACTCCTGGGGGCTCTGCCCAACAAACCTAGGATGCGGAGTAAAAAACCCCGTCCAGTATGGCCGCAGAGCGGCGATTAAGAGGAGTAGTTGAAGTCTTTAGACGCCTGGGCATAGGGGCCGTACTGCAACTTGAGAGGAGAGACCCCCAGTACGTCGCAGTATGCGACGTTGTTAAGAAACACGGCGAGGAGGTGGGGGCGAGGTTAGCCATGTTAAACGCGTTGGTGAGCTACAGACTCGCCGGTAGGGGAGAGGAGCATTGGCAGTATTTCGGTCGCTACTTCTCCCAGAGGGGGGTTACAGATGTCTGTAGAGACTTCCTGGTCTACCTAGAGACGAGCCCCTTCCTCAAAATAGGGGTTGAGGCGAGGAGGCGGCGTGTTGCCAAGGTTTGTAGGTACTCACCGGACCTGGAGAATTTACTGAACACTTTGAGGGGGCTTTCCACTCTTCTAGACGTGTACCCCCACCAGAAGACCCTTGTCTTCTCCATCAAGATCTTAAACTACGCATATATGTGTAGCAGAAATGTAGACAGGCCGTTGCCCTTTGAAATACCCATACCCGTAGACTTCAGAGTAGCGCACCTGACCTGGTGCGCGGGCCTCATCGACATGCCGCCCGCGGAGGCCATGAGGCGGCAGAGAGACGTACAGGCGGTGTGGAGCCGCGTGGCTGAGGAGAGCGGCGTGCCGCCGCTTCACATCGACACGGTTCTATGGCTTGCCGGGAGGGCTGTCCTCTACGGAGAAAACATACACGGAATACCTGACGAAATCATCGAGGCGCTCCAGTGGCGAGGAGACTGTAGGCGTCTCTCAACACGGCGCGGAGGGACTTCTGAGGAGTAAAACGCTTCAGCAAAACAACGTATTCCCCGTCGATCTTTACGTAACCTCCCTCAACAAGCCTCTCCAGCACCCTGCGCGCGGTTTCTCTGCCTAGCCAAAACCCCGCCAGTCTGTACGTCTTCCAGTAACTCGGCTTGACTCTGCCGTTGCGCCTAAGAGCCAGCTCCTCCAGCATCAGGAGCGCCAGTTTAGCTAGGAGCTCCCTATCAGCAACGCCCATACTCCCCAGTTTCTAGGTCTATATTTATACACTCAGCGTCTACGCGACCCTGAAACAGCGGTACGCCGGCGAGGACGCAGGCGGTTACAAGCATGAGGTCGGGCTTCTCCGCCACAATAGCCAGCGGCGCCTTGCCTTTCTTCGCCGCGCTCCACAAAACATAGGGGCCTACGGTGGAGCCCTTGACAAAAGGCAATGCCACGATCCTCCCAGCCACGTCGAACCCCGCGAGCTTCCCCGTCTCAGGGTCCAAGTCGCCTAGGAAGGAGACCGGAGATGACAGCTTCACGACAGGCGCGGAGACCCGCCCCTTGCCGCCTACGACCGCTTTAAGCATATGCAAGCTCTATGCACCGTTCTCTTCTGCAGGGAAAGACCTCGACCCCGTGGAGCCGCGGGATGTAGAAAATGGCCTTGAGGGAGTTGGTCGCTATGTGCTTGAACCTTCTGGTAAACGGCGAAACGACTAGGCACGCCCCCGCAAATATATGCACGTTGAGGTCAAGCGCGGCTTTCGCCAGATCCCCTAACTGCTTGTACACCCCGGGCGACGTCGACACATATATGGGCCTCTTGGCGCGCCCCCTCTTCTTCACCTCGCCGAGGATCCACAAGACTGTATCCACGTCGGCAAAGGGACAGCCGAAATAGACAACGTCGGGCTCCCCCACATCCTTTAAGTACCCGGCCACGTCGTCTCTGGAGATTTCGATCTTGTCGCGGAGCTCCGCTACGGCTAGGTACTCCCTCCAGTTCGGCGTGACCCCCTCCACCACGGCGAATACCATGGAGGAATATGTGGAGAGAGCCGCCGCGAACTCCCTCCTACTCTCTTCATCTATAAACGACGCCCCTCTTAAATACGGCACGCCGGAGCCCAAACGCTCTCCTATGAGGGCGCCCACAATGCCGGCCTCCAAAGAGTCTAGGGGTCCCACGTCTATCTTCACAGACGCGGTGGGGCGCCTCCCCTCGAGGGTGTAGAGGCTGGTCCTTGGGACGAAGCCCGCAATTGCGCCCAGCAACGCGAGGGGGCCTGGGTTCTTGTCGGACCAGGCGTCCCTAAACGTGTTGATGTAGGTTATGGCGTTGGACTCCGCCCAGGCATGGAATGTGCGGGGCCTAGTCAGGATGAAGTCATAAGGCGCACAGGAAAACGTGACGCTTACGCCCAAGGCGCGCAAAGCTCTGGCGATCCTCTCCTGCCCCCTCAGCACCTCGTCGCTGACTGTCAACACACCGCCGAGATCCACCGCGGCGGGGTTAGACGTGGTGAAGACTGAAACCTTGGCGCCCGTAGACGCCAGGAATTCCAAAAACTCGGCCCCATAGTCCCCTATGGTGAGGTACGAGACGCCGGAGACGTGCGCAGTCTCCACAGACACCACCTGCCCCCCAGCCACCGCATCGGCGATTTTGAGAACCACCTCCCTCGCATACTCGCGAGACACCACCAGAGATGCGTATTTACTATATATCTTACTCCGGTATCCTCGCCCGCTCAAAGAGCGTGGGGTCTGCGTCGAGAGGCCGTGTTGCGTCTATCCCCATCTTATGCGTCAGCCCCTCTTCGTTGAGCGCAACAGGGTCGAGGGTAGACCCCCTGACGTACGGCACAACGAAGATGCCTCTATCCGCTCTGAGCCTCGTCGCGATGGCCCACTCCACAGACACGGGGTCGTCTGGGTCAATATCTTCGTCTACCGCTATCGCTATCTTTAGGCTTGGATGCGCGGCGAAAGCCGCCAAGAGGGCGTTTTTGGCGTCGCCCTCTACGGACTTTGCCAGCGAAATCACGGCCACAAGCCAGCCGAACCCGCCCCTGGTGAGCCTAACCTTCTTAACCCTCGGCACCGCGGACCTCGCGGCCCGCCATATCTTGGCCTCCCTCTCGAAGCCCATTAACAACATGTGCTCCAAGCTGGCAGGCAACAGGTAATGAACAACGGCGTCGTCCCGGAGCACATATATCTTCTCCACCTTGACCACGGGTTGCCTCCTCACGCGGTCGTAAACACCCACGATGTCGACAAACGGGCCCTCCTCGGCCAGTTCCCTGGTCAAATGTCCCTCTATGACCACAGACGCCATAAAAGGCGCCACCGCGCCGTTGTCCAGCTCCATCACCTTCAACCCACCCATTAGGCTAGAGGCAACTCCCAGCTCAAAAACGCCAAAAGGAGGAGAGGAGGCGGCCGCCAGCAACACCAGCGGGTGCACCCCCCACGCCACGGCGATAGGAACCTCCCTCCCCGCCTCCACGCCGGCTTTGTATATTTGGTAGAGGTGGCGGGGCACCAGCCTCACAACAGCCCTCCTCGCGGCAATGGGCGAAAACCTGTGGATGGAGGCGTTCATAGTCCCGTCCACGCCAACGCCGACAACCACCCCAGATGTTACGTAGGGCCGCGCCTCTTTCTCGTAGTACCGAACCATGGGCAGGTCGTAAAGCGACTCAACCTCCCTGTACACATCCCTCCAGGCGGAAACCCTCTCCAGCCCCCCGGGTCTCTCCAACGCGTTAAGAAGCTTTTCGTACGCCTCCTCGTCGCTTCCGACGCCCAGGTATCTATAAAGCTTAGATCGGCTGTCCAAGATGTTGCCAATGCCGGCGAAACCCCTGCGGACTCCCCTAAAGAGGGGGGTCCACCGGCCCTCCGACTCCTTCAAAATACGGGCAATGGTAAACTCCCCGTAGGGAGGGTCGTGGAAGCGTAGATCAGAAAGATTTTGCGCGACGTCGGCGAGCGACATCAAAAAGAGGCGTCGACGCGGAAAAAATTACGCCATTTCGATGACGATCTCTACCGCCGCCACTGTGCGCTCTCTGCCGGCCTGGCCCTGGACCTTGTCGCTCAGCAACTTTACGTCTCTAATCTGCACCTTGCCAGGCAGGAATCTATCTCTCACCATAACGGCTGTCGACACAGCCTTGGATATGGCTGCGCCTCTGGCCTTCAACACAACTTTCTTAACGCCGGCGTTGAACGCCATTACTGTCGCAATTACGTAGTTTGTGGTCGGCTTTTTGCCTACTAGTATTGTTTGTTCGGTTGCCATGGGTGAGCCTTGACTGGAGGGGTTTTTAACATTTTCGCCTAAGCCCCGACAAGCGCCATGACCTACGCCCCGCAACCCACGGAGCTCGCCGGAATCTAGAAACGACGTGGCGTTGCTAGCAGGCAGGAGACTGCAACATGTTCCTGACGCTACCGCGGCGTAGAAAACTGGGTTTACTGCTGCGGCATGCCTTCTCCTAAGACTATTGTCTTGTCCTTCAGCATTATTCTGCCGAGGGACTCCACTATGTCGCCAATGTATTCGCCTATTCTCACCGCGCTCTCCTTGGCTATGGAAGTTGCGGGGTCCGACAGCACCTCCTCTTTCCTAACCCTCTGGCTCCACGCCGCGATTTCGCCTTGGAGCTCCGCTATCTTCCGCGGAGTTGACTCGCCAACCAGAAGCGTCTCAGCCTGCTTCAGGAACTCAGCCACATTGGTCAGTATAGGCGACAAGACGCGCATGTCGACCTTCTCCTCTTGGTTTACGTAAGCTATTCTACATATGTGATCCGCCATGCGCTCAATGGACTTTGATATTATCACAAACTCCACGATGTCTCTAGGGTCGTCGATCTTCAGCTCAAGCATCACATACCTCGACATAGCCGCCCTTTTGAGCTGCCGCTCCATAAGCCAATACAGCCTGTCAACCTCGTCGTCTCGCTCGATCACATCCTTCAGAAGCGCCACGTCGTCTCTCTCAAGCCCAGCCAGCAGATCGCCTAACATGTTACCCACAAGCCGCATCATCTTCCCCGCAATATCGCTCACGGCGAGCTCCGTGGCGGATACCATAGACTGCACCACCAGCCTATCGCTGGCCTCCTCCACTATTTCCATGTCCACCACCCTCCTCCTGATGAAGTCCTTGATCTGCCTCCGCAGACCCATGGCCTGCGGCGAGAATCTGACTATAATCGTCTCGGCGCCGCCTATGTAAAGCGTCATGAAAAGCTTCTCCACCTCCTCCACCGCAACCGGCTGGTTTATCGCGAGCTCCGCCACGACGCCGGCCCTCTTACCCAGCTTCTTCGGTATGACGACCAACGTGTCGTCCGGCTGCGTCACCACTATGACCTCGTCGCCGGGAGAAAGAGCAATCCTCCTAGCCCACTCCTTGGGCAAGCTCACGATGAGGGTGGCCCCACCTGTGAGCTGGACCTTCCTCGTTTCGCCGCGCATAGGTCTAAATAGACAACATATATAAATATATTTTTAGTAAAACTAAAGGAAGCCTCGGCGGCTCTATATACTAGTCGATGAACTTCTTGCCGCGTATCTTGTCCTTTAGGTAGTCGTGGAGGAACTTAAGGCCGTGTGTCGACAACGCCTCAATCTCCACCTTCTTTTTCCTCTTCAAGAAAAGATTCACCTCGCGTGTCCACTCAGGCTTCTGGAACCAGGGGTAGCGCAACAGCTCCTGTGCCCTCTTTACGTCCCGGTCGTTCGCCGCTATGACGTAGTTGTCCGAAATCTTGTACGCGTCTATGTCCGTTGCGGTTAGCCCGAGGAATTTGGCGTCTGGAGTGGCGAGGCGCTCGCTCTCGTAGCTAAGCTTGATCGAGCCGCTTTTGTAGACCGAGTATATATACCATCCATACGGGTCGCCGTCTGTGAGGACGTACACCGGCAGTTTATACTCCTCGTTCAGCCTCCTCACGAAGCGCCGCGTGGCCCTATCAGGCATGCCCTTAGCCGTTACCAATATGGCGTTTTCCTGGCTCCAGTACTTCTCCCTAACCAGCCTCTGGAAGATGGCGTCTTTCTCCACCACGAGGACATACGCCGCCTCGACCTTCACGATCTCAAGTCCGTCGACGTTTACAGGCAGGCTGAGCGCCGTCTCGCCGAATTTAGATGCATCCAGCTCATAGCCCTGCGACCTAACCACTATAGGACCGACGATCTTGCCCTTGACATC